>BAXO01000017.1 GCA_001310555.1 Bacillus sp. JCM 19058 | reverse complement strand
AATCATTGGTCCGACAATCTTTATTACTTCAATCGCAATCGGACTCACCAGCATGTCAGATAAATTATCCATGTCGAAATTTCTACTCATCGGTGCGGGTGTTGTTTTAATCTTAATTGGCCTAAGAAAGTGAGGGGGTGTCCGTATGTTAAATGAAATCGTCGCGGTGTTACCTGAAACGATCCGTCGAATTCTTCAGCAACTGCCGAAAACGACTCGTCATGACCTAGAGGAAATCCGCATCCGAATTGGACGACCGCTCGAAGTAATTAGTAAAGGTAATCCACACTATCCTCAGGGAGGTAGCGACTCGTATGTCGTGCAGCCGGAGGATGGTCAATTTATTTTAAATCAACTAAGCCAATATTCCCTCTATGCCTTTGAAGAAGAGCTAAAACGCGGGTTTATTACGATACGCGGCGGTCACCGAGTCGGTCTTGCCGGTAAGGTTGTTCTCGAGAAAGGACAAGTTAAAACTTTGAGGGAGGTTAGCTCTTACAATATTCGCATGGCAAGACAAACGAAGGGAGCAGCCGAAAAGCTAGTATCAGAGCTGTACCGCTCGAGATGGTTAAATACGATCTTCGTCGGTCCTCCTCAATCAGGAAAAACAACACTTTTGCGCGATTTAGCCCGCCTCATCAGTGAAGGGGTACTAGAAAAAGGGATCGCACCACTTAAAGTTGCAATTGTTGATGAGCGTTCAGAGCTAGCGGCCAGTGTAAAAGGAGTCCCACAGCACGACCTCGGGACTCGAGTGGACGTATTAGATGGCTGCCCAAAAGCAGAGGGGATCATGATGATGATTCGTTCCATGAGCTGACGTGTTGATCGTCGATGAAATCGGCCGTTCTGAGGATACGATCGCAATCCAAGAGGCGCTACATGCCGGCGTTAAAGTCATGACAACGGCTCATGGCCACGTGCTAGAGGATATTAAGAAGAGGCCTGCCTTAATGCCACTTTTTCAGATGGAGGCGTTTGAACGCTGTGTCGAGTTGATGCGGACGACTCAGCGGTAGTGTTAGGCGTATACGGGACGCGGGGATCGAACAGTGAAACTGATAGGAGCGATTTTTATCTTGCTGGCGACAACAGGGATCGGGTTCGAATATGCACGGCGTCTAAGCGAACGACCAAGACAGCTGCGTCAATTAAAAGTGGCCATTCAGTCATTGGAAGCCGAAATGCTGTATGGCCTCACGCCGCTAGCGGAGGCGAGCGAGCATTTAGCCAAGCAAATTTCTGCACCGCTTGCCCAGTTTTTTTCAAGGCTTTGCCGACTATTTACACGAAAAGGAAATGTCAGCTTACGAGGCGTGGGAAAAAAAGCTTGGCCGATATGTGGAGTGATACCGCCTTATTGCAAAGTGAACGCGAAGTGATGAGCCAATTTGGGGCGACGTTAGGTCAGCAAGATCAAGAACAGCAGCGCAAGCAAATTAAATTAACGCTTGCCCACCTTGAGCGTGAGGAAGGGGAAGCACGAGATAAGCAGCAACGCTATGAGCGAATGGTGAAAAGCCTTGGCTTCTTAAGCGGACTATTGATTATAGTCATGATGCTGTAGCCGATCATTAATGCATCGCTTCAATTGCCTTACGTAGGAGCAGGGCGCATCAGAGGGGAGTGGCTGAGGTGTACGATGTAAACACCATTTTTCAAATTGCAGGGATTGGAATTGTTGTCGCGATGATTCATACCGTTTTAAAACAAATGGGAAAGGAAGATTGGGCCCATTGGGTAACGTTGATCGGCTTTGTTGTCGTCCTTTACATGGTCGCATCGATCATTGATGACCTCTTCCAAAAAAAATTAGAGGTGTCTTCTTGTTCCAAGGATAAAGGGGTGGGTGACGATTGATATAATCCAGATTGTCGGGTTAGGGCTGATCGCAACCTTCCTGGCGCTTGTCGTAAAAGAACAGAAGCCCCTCTTTGCTTTTTTATTGACGACCTTCGTCGGGATCCTGATCTTTCTATTTCTTATCGACGAAATTTCCAAAATCATCGACATGCTCAATCAAATGGCACAAAACGCCAATATAAACATTATGTATTTGAATACGATCCTGAAAATTATTGGGGTAGCCTACATCGCCGAATTCGGAGCCCAAATCGCGAAAGACGCGGGACAAGCTGCAATTGCTGCCAAAATCGAATTAGCTGGAAAAGTCTTGATTCTTGTTATGGCGATCCCGATTTTAACTGCTGTGATTGAAATGATTCTTTCATTAATGCCAAACTGAGCGAGTCTGGAGGAGGAATGACCTGTGCGGAACTACCGTTAGTGTTTGGAGTGCTCGTCTTCTTTTTCCTTTGTCCGGTTTTAGCTCAGGCCGAGGATAACGATTCCGGGGATGCGGAAGGTTTTATGGAAACTCAAATCGAACAGCTGCGCTTAGATGAAATTCAGGAGTATTGGGAGGAGGTTTCGTCCGAATACGGCGGTTTTTGCCGGAAAGCCAAAAGGGGTCGTTTCGGGAGTTTATTCAAGGGGACAAGCAATTTTCGTTAAAAGAATGGGGGATTGGGCTCGTCCGCTTTCTTCTCCACGAATTAATTGTCAACGGTAAGCTATTAGGAACGTTAATATTACTAACAATTTTCTGCCTGATTCTCCAATCGCTTCAAAATGCGTTTGAACAGCACACGATTAGTAAGGTAGCGTACGCAATAACGTATATGGTTTTAATGGTTATTGCGTTAAACAGCTTCCATATTTCGATTACGTATGCCCAGGATGCAATTAATAATATGATCCACTTCATGGTAGCCTTACTGCCGCTTCTTCTTGCCCTGATGGCTTCCGTCGGCAACGTTGTTTCGGCAGCGCTGTTTCATCCATTAATCATTTTTCTTGTTCATACGAGCGGTCTTTTAATCCAGCATATTGTGCTTCCGTTGCTGTTTCTTTCAACAGTGCTCGGCATTATTAGTACGCTGACAGAGCATTACAAGGTGACAAAACTAGCAAATCTTCTCAGAAATATTGCGATCGGCTCATTAGGCATTTTCTTAACGGTGTTTTTAGGCGTGATCTCTGTTCAAGGAGCTTCCTCTGCCGTTACCGACGGAATCACTGTCCGTACGGCAAAATTTATTGCCGGAAACTTTATCCCGATTGTCGGCCGGCTGTTTACGGATGCGGCTGATACCGTGTTGAGCGCATCTGTTTTACTAAAAAATACTGTCGGTATCGCGGGTTTAGCGATCCTATTAATGATTATCGCTTTTCCGGCGCTCAAGGTTCTTTCTCTCGCTTTGATTTTTAATCTTTCCGCAGCGGTTTTGCAACCTTTAGGGGGAGGGCCGATTATTGAATGCTTATCGATTATTGGGAAAGCGGTGATTTATGTCTTTGCCGCTCTAGCCTTAGTTAGCTTAATGTTTTTTCTCGCTCTGACGATTATGATAGCGGCGGGTAATTTATCCTTGATGGTGCGTTGACTGGAAGGAGGAAGGCGCGTTGAGCTTTATTACTGATTGGCTAACAAATATTATTTTATTAATTTTGCTTGCGACGATCCTCGAGCTCTTACTTCCGAATTCCAGTATGCAACGCTATGTGAAAATGGTCGTCGGATTACTTTTGTTCGTTGTCATTTTGCAGCCGCTATTATCGATCTTTACGGAAGATGTTGATCAATGGCTTTTTTTCTAACGTAAGTAACACCGAATCAGCAGAATGGGAGATAGAACAATCTATAAATTTGCAAAAAAGAGATATAGAGCTCGGACAACGTGCATATATTTCTGAACAGGTGGCTGTCCAGCTAGAAAATGAAGTAGAGGAGGAGTTACGTGACACATACTCTCTCGATATCGTACAAATCTATATCCAAATCGATGAAAGTCAGATTGAAGCTTTATCCACTGAGGAACTAATCGAGCACATGACAGCGATTCATGTGGAGGTAAAGGCTTTCGAGGAAAGCAACGAGGAGCAAGAAGACGGTGAGCGGAAGCGTCAGGTTGAACCAGTCCGTGTCGTAACGATCGACACAACCTCTCCCAACCAGCCAGAAGAAGTAGAGCAGCTGCCGGAATTGAAGCCAGTACAACGGTTTCTCTCCAAGAGCTGGCAACTATCTGAAGACATTATTTCGCTTTCGTGGGAAGGGGGGAAACGAGCAGAATGAGCAAACATGAACAAAAGGAGCGCCAATGGCTGCAAAAGTTGTTTCAGAAGCAGGAACCGAATAAGAAGAAAAAATGGCCTCTCCAGTATGTTCTTCTCCTTGGCTGTGTTGGTATTGCTTTGATGATTGCTAGTAACCTCCTGAATAAGCAAACGGAGGATGAACATTTAACCTCTACAGCGTTTCGTGAGGAAACAGCCGATGAACAGGAAGCCTTTGGAAAAAAAGCAAGAATCGGCGGCAGAGCCTTATTCGATGGAGGATTACGAAATTCGCTATGAAAATCAGCTTAGAGAAACGTTAGCCAAAATCGTCGGACTTAACCATGTGTCCGTCATGGTCAACCTTGATTCGACCGAACAAACAATTTACGAAAAAAATATTAGCTCGAAGAACCAGGATACGAATGAAACTGATCGCGAAGGAGGTACTCGCAAAGTTGAAGACCGGACAAGAGAAGAGCAAGTAGTCATTGTGAGAAATGGAGACAAGGAAGAAGCGCTTCTTGTTCGAAAAGAAAAACCGGTAATTAGAGGGGTACTCGTTGTCGCACAAGGGGTTGAGAATGTTCAAGTTAAGGCGAACGTCGTTGAAGCGGTAAGTCGAGTGCTTGACGTTCCAACACATCGAGTATCAGTAATGCCAATGAAATCAGAGGAGGAATAATAAAATGGTTCTGAAAAAAACAAACGGTATGGTTATTAACAATGCTTAGTTTAATTATCGTATTATCCGTGTATTATATATCAGGCGGACCGGGATCCGACGGGGAAATGGCACTCGTTAATGACGATGAAAAGCAGGATGAAGAAGCGAGCGGTGAGACGATAGACGAGGACGAAAATGGGTTATTGTTAATATTGAGGAAGAGTTCGAAGCGGCCGAGGATGAAGAAGAGCCCAAAAAGGGAGAAGAAGGCAAGGAGCCAGAAGGTGAGCCTGAACGAGAGCAAGAGCCAGGCGATAAGGAATCAGCAGAAGAAGAAGCTGCAGAAGAAGAAGCGGTAAACGAAGGTCATTCAACGGGAGAGGTCTTTGCAACGTTAAGAATGCAGCAGCAAGAGGCACGCGACCGGTTATCTGAACAAAATGATCAGGTGGCAGCATCTGTTGAAGTTTCAGCCGAGCAGAAGTCGGAGGCTTACGACGAGAATCAAATGCTTCAGCAGTTGGCCCAGCATGAGGAGCAACTCGAAACATTAATTAGAGCTAAGGGTGGTTATGAGGATGTTCTCGTTTCCGCCAATGAAGATGAAATTCAAATTTACGTTCAAGCGTCTGAGTTAACGAAAGAAGAAACGATCGAAATTATGCAAATGGCTGTGACTGAAGTTGGTGAAGGAATAGAAATTGCCGTCGGTCATCGCTAAGTTAAGGGCGAGCTGAAAGGTACTTCGATTAGGAGAGTCGATAGAAAATAGCCAGTATGTTCCGTGCAGGATTAGGAATATGCTGGCTTTGTTTTTTTTGTTTACCTTCTAAAGGCTGCGAAATCGTTATGCGAGAACAACGCTATGATCCGATCAAATCGCACGGACTTGTCTGCCAATAGACGGAGAGGAGTTATTTACTTAGCGTTATTTCCGTGGCAAAAAAATTAGAAAAAAACTTGCGTCACGTCGGAAATTTATGTGCATTGCTCATAAGGACATGATATAATACGACAATGTAATTTGTTATATCTAGTTTGAACCATCCCGCTTAAAGCGTTTGATGGAGAATTCTCTTTTAACCGGATGAAGCGGCTTTGAACACTTATATCAAAAACGAATGTTTTTAGGATGGTGGTTAATTGTCGTCATTCTCTGATTGATGTAACTAACCATCAGTCTTCGTAAAAACTTTACTGATGAAGGATTCACTTTATGAGGAGCGATATGAAATGGAATGGACAGATTTAACGGATGGGTCCAAAGCAGTTCTTGAGCAAACGCGTAACTTGAAGAACGATAACATTCAAATTGTCGAGTTCGAAATTGGGTTTGAGCAGCAATTTGAAACTGGAGACGGGGGAATGTATACCGTTTCGATACAGGAAGAAGATTATGCCAATTTAAAGCGATACACCCAAGAAAATGAATATGGGGAGAAGTATCATATGGCGCGAAATAAGGATATTGTAAAAATTATTTTGCTTGAAGATGGTAAAATTCCTGACAATTTATCTGAATTTCCGGTTTTCCGCCAATATAAAAAGGAAGCGTTAATAGTGAATGAGGAAGCTGAGAACGAGGAAAATGAGCAATAAGATTTCCCTCCATTAACAAAACTTAATGGAGGTTTTTTTTCGGCTGACAGCGAATATAAATGGAACAGGCCTTATTTAATATTAGGAAGCCTTATCTTCTATGATATAATTACAGTTGGCAGAAGGCAGGCATTTCCTGCTGGAATTGACGGGCTCAGCATAGTTGGCTTTCGAGATTTTTACTTTGGCTTTGCTTTACTAGCTTAGCAAAAGGAATATATAATTTGCGTTTATTCATCCGAATCGGCTCGTTGCGATCGCGCTTTTTTTGGCGGGTATGAAGTTTGCCCGACTGTTGCGCCGAAGAGCATTCAGTTTCATAAGTAAGAAAATAAAGGAGTGTACATACATGTTAAACATCGACGATATTCAAACCTTAATTAAACTCGTTGACGAATCGAACCTATCAGAATTAAATTATGAACAGGATGGAACAAAATTAGTCCTCCGTAAAGAGCAAGGTCAGAAGCTCATTTCAGCTACCAGTAATCCGGCATCTAGCAATGTTGCACCAGTCCAGCCGGCGACTGCCGCGAATTCAGCTGGGCAGGAATTTGAGCAAGCAGAACAAAGTGCGACGGCTGCTACTACGAAGGAACATTTACATACGATTACATCACCGATGGTCGGAACGTTTTATACAGCTCCGTCTCCGGACTCGGATCCTTATGTTAAGAAAGGTGACTCTGTGCATGAAGAATCGGTTGTCTGCATCGTAGAGGCGATGAAGCTTATGAACGAAATCGAGGCAGAGGTTAAAGGCTCCATCGTAGAAATATTGGCAGAAAACGGCGAGTTGGTTGAATATGGACAGCCTCTTTTTACTGTAGAGCCGAAATAAGTAGGAGACGAGTTGAAATGATTAAAAAAAATATTAATTGCGAACAGGGGCGAGATTGCCGTTCGAATCATACGTGCATGTCGGGAATTGGGGATTGAAACGGTTGCTGTTTTTTTCTGAAGCCGATCAGGAGGCGCTGCATGTAAAAATGGCAGATGAAGCCTATTGTGTCGGCCCGACTGCGGCCCCATTAAGCTATTTAAACTTCACTAATATTATGAGCGTGGCAACTTTGACTGAAGTTGACGCGATTCACCCGGGCTACGGCTTTCTAGCCGAAAACGCGGATTTTGCTGAAATATGTGGAGCTTGCAACATTACTTTTATCGGACCGAGCCCTTCTGCTATTAATCGGATGGGCACGAAGGATGTGGCGCGTGCGACGATGGAGGAAGCGGGCGTTCCAATTGTTCCTGGCTCAAAAGGACTCGTGGGAACGTATGAAGAGGCCTTGCAAGTCGCCGAAGAAATCGGGTTTCCAGTTATCATTAAAGCAACTGCTGGCGGTGGAGGCAAAGGGATTCGCGTTGCTCATAGCCCCGAGGAATTACAAAAAGGGATCAATATAACTCAGCAGGAAGCCGAGACTTCATTTGGCAACCCTGGTGTGTATCTCGAAAAATATATTGAAAACTTCCGCCATGTTGAAATTCAAGTACTTGCCGATAATCACGGCAATGTCGTTCACTTAGGGGAGCGCGACTGCAGTATTCAGCGCCGACTTCAAAAGCTGGTGGAAGAAACGCCATCTCCAGCGATTTCTACCGAAAAACGGGCTGAAATGGGCGCCGCTTCCGTCGCTGCTGCAAAAGCAGTAGAATACAGCGGAGCTGGGACTGTGGAATTCATTTTTGATCATCACACAGGTCACTTCTACTTCATGGAAATGAACACAAGAATTCAGGTGGAGCACCCAGTAACGGAAATGGTTACAGGAATTGATTTAATTAAAGAACAGATTAAAGTAGCAAATGGGGAAAGGCTTTCCTTCTCTCAAGAAGATATCACGTTTAACGCTGGTCGATTGAATGCCGGATCAATGCTGAGAATCCAGCCAAAAACTTCATGCCCTCACCCGGAAGAATTACTGAATATTTGCCTCCAGGCGGGCTAGGAGTTCGCGTCGACTCTGCCGTGTATACCGGATACATGATATCTCCTTATTATGATTCGATGATTGCCAAAGTCATTACATACGGACCGACTCGAGCAGAAGCCATCGCCCGTATGAAAAGAGCGTTGTCAGAGTTTGAAATTGAGGGGGTTGAAACGACGATTCCCTTCCATCTGCGCTTGTTTAATCATGAAACATTTATATCCGGCGATTTTAATACGAAGTTTTTGGAGACTTATGAGATTATGTCTGAGGATTTGGGGAATGAATGATACTACTATAGGAGGGATGAGTCATGAACGAAAACCAGATTTTGGAGTTGGAAGAGCAAAAGACGGGGCTTGGCAAGGTAGAAATTTCTCCTGAGGTCATTGAGGTCATTGCCGGTATTGCTGCTTCGGAGGTAGATGGAGTCGCAACTCTTCGTGGGAACTTTGCAACCGGTGTAGCTGAACGCCTAGGCCGTGTTAATCACGGGAAAGGTATTAAGGTTGAGCTTGGCGAAGACGGGATAACGGTTGATGTATCTGTTATTATGACGTACGGTGTCTCCGTTCCGGAAGTAGCTAAGCTTATTCAGACAAATATTAAGCAGACGCTCGAAACGATGACAGCGATCGAATTACAGTCTATTAATGTCCATGTCGTCGGAGTTCATTTTGAGTCGAACGAGCCGGAAGAAGAGCTCTAGATAGCAAAGACAGTCAAGGCATCGACTTGACTGTCTTTGCTTGTGCCTCTGAGGACAAAGAGGGAAGGCTCATCAGATGCTTTGTTCATTATGGTCAAATCAAAAATGCAGGAAAGAGGACAATTGCTTATTTTTAACCGGTATTTTGTGAATGAAAAATGCAATTGGAAAAAGCAGTTTTTCTATTCAGTATTTTCCTGTTTTCAAAAGACGTGTTATGCTATGATTTATTAAGACTACTGCCTAAAAGGAGCAAGGAAAGATGAATCGACGTTTAGCTCGCTTACGAGCGGCACAAGCCCTTTATCAAATGGACATGGCTGAGTTTGAACCAAATACGGCGCTTGCTAGCGTCCTCGATGAAGCGAAGAAACGAGCCAATTTCTGAATGAGCTCGTTTTTGGAACACTCGAACACAAAAACGAGCTGGATCAATTGATTTCAGCCAATCTACAAGGGTGGACGCTTGAACGGATGGGTCATGTCGATCGTGCTATCGCCAGAATGGCGATGTATGAAATAAAATTTATTGACGATATACCTGTCAATGTCACATTTAATGAAGCAATTGAATTGGCTAAAGCTTTTGGCGGACAAGATGCGGGGAAGTTTATTAACGGTGTTTTATCAAAGTCAATCGAAACAGAACGATGAGGGGAGCCAAGGCAATGACGGCAAAACTATTGAACGGAAAACAATTGGCGGCAAAAAAAAGGGAGCAAATGCAGGACAAGGTAACTGAGTTAAAAAAAGCGCAATATCGTTCCCGGCTTAGCTGTCGTTTTAGTAGGGGATAACCAAGCATCGAAAACCTATGTTCGTGCGAAGCAGAAAGCCTGTGAACAGATAGGGATTTATTCTCGTTTAATTGAGCTTCCTAGCGATATTGTTGAGGAAGAACTGTTAGAACACATCGACCGGTTGAACGAAGACAGCGCAATCGATGGAATCCTTGTTCAGCTCCCCTTACCTTCTCAAATTTCAGAGCAGGCGGTTATTGAACGGATCTCTCCAGCAAAAGATGTCGATGGGTTTCATCCGATCAGCATCGGGAAAATGATGACTGGTGAGGATACCTTTTTACCGTGTACGCCTTATGGCATTATCGAGATGATGAAGGAAGCAGGCATTACGATTGAAGGAAAGCACGCAGTCGTTATCGGTCGAAGCAATATTGTTGGAAAGCCTGTCGGCCAGTTATTGTTAAGGGAACACGCAACTGTTACCTATTGTCATTCTCGAACGGCTAATTTGTCTGCTATTACTAGGCAAGCCGATTTGCTAATTGTTGCGATTGGCCGCGCCAAATTAGTGAAAGCTGCTGACGTTAAGCCAGGCGCAGTCGTTATCGATGTAGGCATGAATCGCGAGGACGGTAAGCTTTGCGGGGATGTTGATTTTGACGAAGTGAGTGAAGTAGCATCGTTTATTACGCCCGTTCCGGGTGGGGTAGGGCCAATGACGATTACAATGCTGCTTGAAAATACGATATTATCCGCGCAAAAATCGCTTGTAGGGGCTCTCGATATGGCATCTCAAACAATTTTTACGGTTTCAGAATTGACGCGTTATATTAAAGGGCTGTATGAGGGAGATCCGCTTTTACAGCATGTGTGGATTCGTGGAGAAATATCGAATTTTAATCATCATAGCCGCGGTCACATGTACTTTACTATTAAGGACGCTAAATCGAGAATACAGTCGGTGATGTTCGCTAGTCAAAATCGATATTTAGCCTTTAAGCCGGAAAATGGAATGAACGTCCTTGTTAGAGGTGAAGTAAACGTATACGAGCCTTATGGCCAATATCAGTTTTATGCTCAAGAAATGCAGCCTGACGGAATCGGCAGCTTGTATTTAGCCTACGAGAAACTGAAGGGATTACTTGAACAGGAAGGCTTATTTTCAGAGGAACGGAAAAAGCCTATTCCTCGTTTCCCGCAGAGCATTGCCGTCATTACATCGCCGACCGGAGCAGCGGTCAGGGATATGATGTCTACCTTGAAAAGGCGGTATCCGATAGCAGAGCGCACCTTGCTCCCTGTACTCGTTCAGGGAGAGGAGGCGTCACGTTCTATTGCGAAGGCGATTACACAGGCTAATCTGGCCGCTAAATTTGATGTTATCTTGCTCGGACGAGGCGGTGGGTCCATAGAGGAGCTGTGGCCCTTTAATGCTGAAGAAGTCGCTCGAGCCATTGCCGGTCCATCGTACCGATTATTTCAGCGGTCGGTCACGAAACAGATTATACGATTAGCGACTTTGTTGCTGATCTGAGAGCACCGACCCAACTGGAGCCGCAGAAATGGCTGTCCCCGATATTTCTGAGCTGCAAACTCACCTATCCAGTCACCATAGTCGTTTAATTCGAGCTATGACTAAACATATTGAACAAAAAAAAGGATGTACTGAGCAGGCTTGAGCGTTCGTATGCTTTTCGCTATCCGATTCAGCTAATTCGTCAAAAGGAGCAGCAGCTCGATAGCGATATTGAACGCTTGAAGCGAGCAGCGTTACGAATCGTTTCTAGCCAAAGACAGCGATTTGAGCAGCAAAAAAAAGCAATTGAACGAAATCACCCTGAGCAAGGATCAAGCAAGCCGCGACCCAACTTAAGCACGTAGAGGAAGAATTAATCCGAAAAATGGACGACCTTCTCCAGAAAAAGAAAAGGCCCTTTCAGCAGTTAGTTAGCGAATTAAATATGCTGAATCCTTTAAGAGTGATGGAGCGGGGTTACAGCCTAGTCTATGACACAAACGAGCGAAAGCTATTACCTCGGTGGAACAGGCTGAGATTGGGCAGGAGCTTGAAGTAAGAGTATCAGACGGACACGTTTTTTTGTCAGGTTAAACGGACGGCAACCGATTAAAAGACGGTAAATGGACTCAATTCATGAATAACGTTCGGTAAGGAGAGCTGAATATGAGCGAAGCGAAAAATGAGGAATTGAGCTTTGAGGAGGCAATGAATCAGCTTGAAGCTGTTGTTGAACAGCTGGAGCAAGGAGACGTTCCGTTAGAACAAGCGATTTCGATGTTTCAGGAAGGAATGGCTCTATCAAAGCAATGTCACACGAAGCTGGAAAAGGTCGAAGCACAAATGGAACAAATTTTGCACGAGGATGGCGAATTGGAAAAATTACAGTCAGTGGGGGACGGGGAAGAGTGAATCAAAAACTAAGCACATTCTTAAAAGAAGCAAAGGATTTGGTTGACCGGAGCTTGCCTCTTTGGATTAAAAAAACTGGATGCGCCTGCAAGCCTAAAGGATTCAATGATTTATTCACTAAATGCAGGAGGAAAGCGGATCAGACCGCTCCTCTTCATGGCCACGTTAAAAAGCTTCGGACACGATTTTTCGAATCGTTTGGATCTCGCGTGTGCTATTGAAATGCTTCATACGTATTCTCTAATTCATGATGACTTGCCTGCAATGGATGATGACGATTTACGAAGGGGAAAGCCGACAAACCACAAAGTGTTCGGTGAAGCAACGGCTATTCTGGCAGGGGATGCCTTGTTGACCTACAGCTTCCAAATAATTGCTGAAATGGAAGGGTGTACTATTGAGCAGAAGGTTTTACTTTTTCGGGAATTAGCGCAGGCAGCTGGACCTGAGGGGATGATTGCTGGTCAAATAGCTGACCTTGCAGCGGAAAACACTCCTTTATCGATTGAAGAGTTGGCCTCCATTCATCATAATAAAACCGGAGCGCTCCTTACTTTTTCTGTAGTAGCTGGAGCCGTTTTGGCAGGAGAAAACGAACAAAATATTGAAAACGTTCGTCAATTCGCGCGCGAACTCGGACTCGTATTTCAAATCAAAGATGACATTCTCGATGTAGAAGGCGATGTATCGACTATTGGGAAGCCTGTTGGCAGTGATGACGGAAACAATAAAAGCACATACCCGAGCTTGCTTGGACTAGAGGGTGCAAAGCGAATGATGGAGATTCATAAGAAAACGGCGCTTGAGTACCTCCAAACAATAAAGATGGAGCACGAGCTTCTTCAGGAGCTCATGGTATATGTAACTGAGCGCGATCATTAAAAGAATTGAAAGAAGGTTTATGCTTCGAATTATCTTTATGTTAGACTAGAGTCAGGAATTTAAATCGGATAAGACCAAATAGACTGGAAAGTGAGGGTTTCTTATGAAGCTCGAAGAATTAAAAGACCCGAGCATGATCAAAAATTATTCAAAAAAAGATTTAGAGCAGCTCGCCTCAGATATTCGTCGCTTTCTGATTGAGAAGCTATCGGTAACGGGTGGTCACTTGGGCCAAATCTCGGGGTAGTGGAATTGACACTGGCGCTCCATCGTTTATTTGAAAGTCCAAAGGATAAATTTATTTGGGATGTCGGTCATCAAGCTTATGTTCATAAGATCTTGACCGGCCGGGCGGAACAATTCGATCAGCTAAGACAATTTCACGGTCTTTGCGGATTTCCGAAACGAAATGAAAGCAAGCATGATATATGGGAGACTGGACATAGCTCAACGTCGCTTTCAGCGGCGATGGGAATGGCGACTGCACGAGATTTGAGAGATGAGAATAACCATGTCGTTGCAATTATTGGTGACGGTGCGTTAACGGGCGGTATGGCTTTGGAAGCATTAAATCATATTGGCCATGAGCAAAAGGATCTAATCGTCATACTCAATGATAATGAGATGTCGATTGCCCCGAATGTCGGCGCCCTGCACAATGTGCTCGCTCGTTTACGAACAGCAGGTAAATATCATAAGGCAAAGGAAGAGCTTGAGCAATTAATTAAGAAAATTCCAGCCTTTGGCGGTAAACTCGCAGCAACGGCTGAACGGGTAAAGGACAGCTTAAAATATTTGCTCGTTTCCGGAATGTTTTTCGAAGAGATGGGCTTCACCTATTTAGGTCCGGTGGATGGCCATGATTTAGATGATTTAATGGAAAATATGAAGTATGCAAAGAAAACGTCTGGACCTGTTCTCGTACATGTAATTACGAAAAAAGGCAAGGGATACAAGCCTGCTGAAAACGATGCCGAAGGGACGTGGCACGGACTTGGCCCTTATAAGATTGAGTCAGGGGAAGTTGTGAAAAAAAATGGGCTTCCTCCTAGCTACAGCGGCGTATTTGCCGAAACGTTAAAGACAATTGCACGAGAAGATGAGCGAGTCGTTGCCATTACTGCCGCTATGCCGGGAGGAACGAAGCTCGATGTGTTTGCTAAGGAATTCCCAGAGCGAATGTTTGATGTCGGGATTGCTGAACAGCATGCAACGACTATGGCGGGAGGGCTTGCCACTCAAGGAATGAAGCCGGTTTTCGCTGTATATTCGACCTTTTTACAGCGCGGCTACGATCAGCTTGTTCACGATATTGCCGGCAAAATCTAAATGTAGTATTTGCGATCGATCGTGCTGGCTTGGTCGGAGCGGATGGCGAGACTCATCAAGGTGTTTTTGATATTGCGTATTTGCGACACTTGCCGAATATGAAAATTTTAATGCCGAAGGACGAAAATGAGCTTCAGCATATGCTCTATACCGCGCTCCAATACGACGATGGGCCGATTGCCGTCCGCTATCCGCGCGGAAATGGCTTAGGCGTAAAGATGGATGAGCAGCTGCAAGTGTTGCCGATCGGAAAATGGGAAACGCTACAGGACGGAAACGAGCTGTGCATCTTAACGTTCGGTACTATGCTGCCAGTTGCTGAAGAAGCGATGGCCAATTTGTCCAGTCAAGGAGTTTCAGTGAAGCTCGTCAATGCGAATTCTGCTAAGCCACTTGATGAAGCGTTGCTGCATTCGCTGGCGCAAACTAACATCCCAGTACTAACCCTTGAGGAAGCGGCTTTACAAGGTGGATTCGGCAGTGCTGTTCTCGAATTTTTCCATGATAATGACTACCATAATATGCAAGTGAGTCGTATGGGGATACCTGATTACTATATTGAGCATGGCGGCGTTGGACAGCTTCTCGAAGAAATCGGGCTGACCGTTAATCGCGTAACGGAGCAAATACAGGCTATGCTACCGAGACAGCAAAAAAAGGGCATAACCGATGGCGAAAAAGGAATGGGTAGACCTTTTATTAGTCAATCGGGGTTTATGCGATACGAGAGAGGCGGCAAAGAGGTCGATTATGGCTGGGCTCGTCTACTCGGGAACGGAGCGAATCTCGCCCGGAACGAAAATTGAACTGGAGCAGCCGCTCATGATTAAACAGAGCGGCACACCTTTTGTTAGTCGAGGAGGGCTCAAACTCGCCAAAGCGCTCGAACAGTTTTGCATTTCCTTATCGGGAAAGATCGTTTTAGATATTGGAGCATCTACGGGCGGCTTTACCGACTGTGCTTTACAAAACGGTGCTAAAACGGTCTATGCTGTCGACGTTGGCTATAATCAACTGGCATGGAAGCTGAGACAGGATAAACGCGTGGTCGTCATGGAACGAACGAATTTCCGCTACGTAACACCTAACCAATTGACGAAGGGGCTACCGGAGTTCGTCACGATTGACGTTTCCTTTATTTCACTGACACGAATATTGCCCGTTTTAACATCGATTTTACCGAAACAGGGACAAGTCATTGCCCTCGTAAAACCGCAATTTGAAGCAGAGCGGAATCAAATTGGTAATAAAGGCGTTATTTCTGATCCGGAGGTTCATCGTCAAGTCGTATCAAAAATTAGCGCCTATGCAATAAAAGAAGGCTTTTCGATTGCTGGTATCGACTTTTCTCCGATAAAGGGCGGAGAAGGGAATATTGAATTCCTGTTATTTCTTGAAAGAACAACGAATAAGCCACATTCCAATCTTGAACAGAACATTGCTGCGGTTATCAAGGAAGCGCATCAGCATTTCGATACGAAAAAGTAGCGTTTTACCGACGGCGGCAGGCAATGCTAACGTTTTAAATTTGCACGATAAGTAAAGGCTGAACGGAAAACTAATTAGGTTTTCCGTAAACAGCTCCTTCCACTATTTTCCTCTAATGAATTCCCTCAAAAATGATCCGTTTTTGCGACGTCAGGAGAAAGAGCTCAGATTGAGCAAAAGCTTGAAAAGTCAGCCCCTCAATGTTTACAATCAAGGTTGTAATCACTCTGTTGAAAAGCGATAATGTGTATAAACAAGTTAATATTTAAATTGAGAAAATAGGTGATCGAAGATGACTAAAGGCCAAAGGCATATTAAAATAAGAGAAATTATTACGAATCAGGATGTCGAAACACAAGAAGAGCTTGTCGATCAGCTTAAGCTGGCTGGGTACAACGTAACACAGGCTACGGTTTCAAGAGATATAAAGGAGCTGCATCTGTATAAAGTTCCGATGGCAAACGGTAGCTATAAATACAGTTTACCGGCGGATCAACGCTTTAATCCTTTGGAAAAGCTAAAGCGTTCGTTAATCGAAAGCTTTATTGGGATCGATCATACAAATAATCTAATCGTGATGAAAACCCTTCCAGGAAACGCCAATTCGATCGGGGCTCTAATTGATAATCTCGATTGGCCTGAAATAATGGGTACCATTTGCGGTGATGATACGATGTTGATTATATGCAAAGACGAAAAGGATGGACCGGCTGTAACTAATCGTTTTTTTTAGAAATGCTGTAAAAGATCTATGCTTTTCTAAGGTGGGAATACGATGTTAATCGAATTATCAATAAAACATTTTGCCATCATTGATGAATTAACGATTCCGTTTGAACAAGGGTTAACCGTTTTAACAGGAGAAACAGGTGCGGGTAAGTCGATTATCATTGATGCGATCGGTTTGCTTTTAGGCGGCCGGGGATCAGTGGAATTTGTCCGGCATGGAAAAAAGCGGGCGGAAATCGAAGGGTTGTTTGAAGTAGGGGATGACCATGCGGTCATAAAAAAAGCAGAAGAGATTGGGATTGATGTCCGGGATCGCATGCTTGTTTTACGAAGGGAAATAACGGCACAAGGAAAAAGCGTTTGCCGAATGAACGGCAAGCTTGTCACATTAGGATTCTACGTGAGATTGGACAAGGTCTTATTGATATTCATGGGCAGCACGAGCACCAAGTGTTAATGAATCCAGACGAACATATCGCCTTGCTTGATCACTTTGCCAAAAAGGAACTTGTCTCCGCTTTGTCTGAGTACGAACGCCTGTACAAGGAGGCTGTTCAGCTCAGAAAGCAGTTGAACCATTTAGGAGAAAATGAGCAGGAGATGGCACGAAGGCTCGATTTGCTGACCTACCAGCTCGAAGAAATCGAAAAAGCAGCCCTTGAGCCTGGTGAAGATGTGAGGCTTTCTGAGGAAAGGCACCGTTTAGCAAATAGCGAACGCTTGTTTAAAGTGCTTCAGGATAGCTATCACAGCCTTCATGGAGAAGGGCATGCATTGGATTTTTTAACGAACACGGTTGCTTTTTTAGAAGATGCTGCGTCAATTGATCAAGGGGTAGCCGACGTTCACGAAACGATTAGTAACTGCTATTTTTTGCTTGAGGAGGCAGCCTTTACATTACGGGATAAAGCAGAGCAGGTAGAGTTTGACCCTGAACGGCTGGAATGGATCGAGCAACGTCTGAATGAGATTCAGGAGCTAAGGCGAAAATATGGTCAATCGGTTGAGGAGATTCTCGAGTATGCGGCTTCAACTGAGGAAGAACTCGATACTATCGTTCATAAGGATGAACGAATAAAGGGGTTAGAGCAGGAGCTGGACAGTCTTTTGCTCGATTTACAGCTCGAAGCCGAGGCCGTAACAGCGGTTCGAAAAAAAGCAGCGAAGCAGTTAACTGAAGCGATTCATAAGGAGCTTCAACAACTCTTTATGGAAAATACAATTTTTAAAATACAATTCGGAGCTCGAAGCACGGGCAGTCTGAAGGCGAGTATGGACGGAATGACCAAGTATTTCGGTGAGGCTGGCGTTGATTTAATCGAATTTTTTTGTTGCCACCAATCGTGGCGAACCATTGAAACCGTTGGCCAAGGTTGTCTCTGGGGGTGAAGTATCTCGGCTGATGCTAGCGCTGAAGTCGATTTTTTTCTAATCACCAAGGTAAAATGTCAGTCATCTTCGACGAAGTCGATACAGGCGTCAGTGGCGTGTCGCTCAAGCGATGGCCGAAAAAAATTTATGGAATTTCCACAGATTCTCAAGTGCTTTGTATTACCCATTTACCTCAAGTAGCCGCAATGGCTGATACCCATTTATACATTACAAAGGAGCAATCGTCTGAGCAACGTGTAAAAACGTCTGTCCATACTTTATCTGACAATGACAAAGTCGATGAGCTTGCACGGATGATTTCTGGAGTAGAGGTCACTGATATAACGAAACAGCATGCAAGAGAATTATTGCTGCTGGCAAATCAAAATAAAAAAAAGTCGCTTTGAAAAGCTAACCAGTTTAGGTTAGCTTTTTTCTTTGTAATCAGTTATAAATGTAGGCCTGCAAGGCAACATTAGAAATACAGCCATTACAGAGGTGTGGGCTGGGAGCTAGGAGAGTGAAGCGAGTGAGAAGCGAGCGATTACGTAAAGTTACGGGAGTACTTTTTTTTGTTGTTTTTGCTCAGTTTGGGTTTCTCGTCTACGGTAAAGGAATGGCTTCAAATTCCAACAACGATGACGGTATTTGAGAACGTGGAAACTGAGTTTTTTCAAACGGACGGCCCATTGAAATTGGTTCATGCACAAATAAACGATGTTAATACTGAAGTCGCTTATTCCATGACTCAGACAGACCGGGGCTATACAGCCAATGTAAAAGCAGAAAAAGCAGGTGATGCCAGCATGACGATGGAAGTCAACGGCTTTCCTGTAAAAAGCATTGATGTTAGTGTGCTCCCTAATATAAAAGTCATTCCTGGTGGTCAATCAATCGGCGTCAAATTAAACACTGAAGGAGTTCTCGTCGTCGGCCATCATTTAGTGCAGACAGATGAAGGAGAGAAGTCCCCTGGAGAGACTGCTGGAATACAGGTTGGTGATATGATCACAAAGGTCGACGATCAGCAAATTCAGCAGATGAGTGAAATTTCCAAATATGTTCAGGCGGCTGGGGAGGAAGCGCGTTCGCTAGCGGTTGAAGTGAGACGCGACAACGAGACATTGACAAAGACTTTACAGCCAATAAAATCAGAGGGCGACCATTCATATAGAATGGGGCTTTACATTCGCGATTCGGCTGCCGGTGTCGGAACGTTAACTTTTTATCATCCAGAATCTAAAAAGTTTGGAGCGCTTGGACACGTTATTTCTGATGTCGATACGAAAAAGCCGATTGTCGTTCATGATGGGCAAATTGTCCGGTCTTCGGTATCATCAATTGAGAAAGGTATAAACGGGGATCCGGGTGAAAAATTAGCCAGCTTTACAAAGCAAAGAAACGAATTAGGGTCAGTAGAAAAAAACAGCCCTTATGGAATTTTTGGCAAGCTGCACAAGGCCAACTTAAAAAAATAAAATAAACGACGCTCAGCTTCCAGTAACTTTATCGAGTCATGTAAAAGAAGGTCCGGCCAAAATATTAACTGTAGTCAACGGGGAAGATGTGGAAGAATTTGATATCGAAATTATTAGCTCCGTTCCACAAACGCAACCTGCAACTAAGGGAATGGTTATTAAAGTAACTGATCCTAAGCTTCTGGAAACAACCGGAGGAATTGTGCAAGGGATGAGTGGTAGTCCAATTATTCAGGACGGTAAATTAATCGGTGCTGTTACCCATGTGTTTGTTAACGATCCGACATCGGGCTACGGCTGCCATATAAGCTGGATGCTGGAAGAAGCAGAATTATTTTCAAAACAAACAGAAGTCAAAGCGAGCTAGCGCTTTGGCTTTCTCCTTTGCCTAAAAGGGGTGCAGACCAACCATTTGAAGCTTCGTTTTATGCTAAAATAAAAATAAAACAAAGATTTTTCGACAAAATGTTGTCAAATATCGAATATGGTCGAAATAAGGAGTAAATGGGAGATATATTAAGTTATTATGAAAAAAACTAATATTTTTATAAAAATTAGAGGAAATTCGAAACCGTTGTCGAAATGGTAATAGGATAAAAAACAGCCTATGAGGAGGATTTTTGGTGCAAAAAAAATTAGAATTGGTATTTCAGATGATAATCGTGAGCTTGTGAATTTATTAAACGAATATATTTCTGCTCAAGACGATATGGAAGTCATCGGAACGGCTTACAACGGCCAAGAATGCTTGACGATGGTCGAAAATAAGGAGCCAGATGTTTTAATTTTAGATATTATCATGCCCCATCTCGATGGTTTAGCGGTGCTTGAGCGGTTAAACCAGATGAATTTAGTAAAGCGCCCGAATATTATTATGCTGACTGCCTTTGGACAGGAAGAAGTAACCAAGAAAGCTGTCGGCCTCGGAGCTCCTATTATGTCCTTAAACCATTTGATATGGAAATACTCGTTTCAAATATTCGTGAAATTGGTGGGCAAACTTCCTCCACATTTATGCAAAAGCCTTCCTCTCCTCGGTTTACTCAGACGAGCTCAGCCCCAGAAGGCAAGCGGAATTTGGATGCAAACATTACGAGCATCATTCATGAAATCGGCGTTCCCGCACATATTAAAGGCTATATGTATTTACGAGAAGCGATTACGATGGTTTATAACGATATCGAATTGCTCGGCTCGATTACGAAGGTACTCTACCTGATATTGCCAAGAAATTCAATACAACCTCCAGCAGAGTGGAACGGGCGATCAGACATGCGATTGAGGTCGCATGGAGCCGTGGGAATATCGATTCCATTTCGAGCTTGTTTGGATATACGGTCAGTCATTCTAAAGCAAAGCCTACAAATAGTGAGTTTATTGCGATGGTGGCTGACAAGCTGAGGATCGAGCATAAAGTCAGCTGAAAGAGCAAATAGAGAGGAAGGCAATAAATGTATCAACCCTTTTAAAATGCTTTCAGTATTTTGCGAAAAAAGCAATCAACTGAAAGCATTTTTCTGCTATTAAAATCGAATCACTGTCGCTCGATCCGATTATTGACCTGCCGCCCTCAGCTTAACGGAATTAACTTCGCCCGTCCGGCGTCTGTTGTAATTTTAATAAAACTGCTCATACTAAACGTATCTAATGAAAAGAGGGTAGTGTTATGAACTCAATCATTCAAGGGCGTGTGTATGAGAATCATTGGACGAAGGACTTATTACGTTCTATACCTGAAAAAGGAATTGCACTTATTTGGCATAAGGATCTGGATGGTTTAAGCGTAGACGGTTTATTGGAAAAAAGGGTGAAAGCCGTCATTAATCGGAAGTCTTCAATGAGCGGGCGATATGAGCAGACAAATGTGCTCCAATTAATACAAGCAAGAATCCCTGTTTACGATGTCATCGTCCAATATTCTGAGATGGTGGATCTCGATCAAACCGATGTGTTGATTATGGATCGGACCTTATTCGTAAAAAGAGGCGGGAAGTTTAAACGGTGTGCCTTGCTCAAGCTATACAATGAGGAGGAAATCGACAGACTGAACCGCGCAGCTAAGCTAGCGTATCCTCAGCAGCTTTCAACTTTTGTAAAGAATACGCTCGTATACGCTGAAAAAGAATGCGAATATTTTATTCATGATACAGCTGTTCCTGCATCCATCGACAAGCTCAAGGAGAAGGAAGTATTGATTGTTGCAAGGGGAACAAAATATGAAGCCGATTTACTCGCGGTGAAAAAAAATGGATTAGCAAACGAAAGCCGTATGTTGTTGCTGTTGATGGAGCGGCAGACGGCTTATTGAACTGTGGTTTGCTTCCTGATTATATTATTGGTGATATGGATTCGGTCAGTGAGGCAGCTCTTCGTTCTGGTGCAACGCTAATATGTCATAAATATTTAAACGGTCCTTCACCCGGTTTAGAACGACTACAAGCTCTCGGTTTAAACGGCGAGCAAGTTGCCTTTGTTGGAATGAGCGAGGATTTAGCTATTCATATTGCCTACCGCTGTGAGGCTGAGCATTTATATTTAATCGGCTGCCGCTTCGGTATGAACGAATTTCTTGAGAAAGGTCGTGCCGGGATGGGGGCAAGTATGCTATGTCGCATTCAAGCAGGTGACCGGATTACTGATTTAAAAGGGATTCATCGCCTAAAAAAAATAAAGGAGCCACGCTCATTATTTTCATTTGCCAGCATCGACTGGAAAATCCTCCAGCAGTTCTTTTATGAACGCTTCAATCTAGCGAAAAGAGGGGGATATATACGATGAGCAGTGTTAGCCTCGTGATTCCGGCATTCAACGAAGCTCGCTATTTGGAAAAAACGTTAAAGCAGGCCCAACGCTTGCCTTACGATTTAGAGATCATCGTAATAAACGATGGGAGTACGGATGAGACTGCAGATATAGCTGCACGATATGCAGATCATGTCATCAATTTTTCGGAAAATCGTGGAAAAGGAAAGGCGTTACAAGCGGGTTGGCGTCTGGCCAAAGGCCACTATCTCGTCTGTCTAGATGCTGATTTAGGAGAGACGGTTACTGAAGCCGAATTACTAATAGCTCCAGTCATGGAAAAGAAAGCAGACATCGCTGTTTCTCAATTGAAAGCAGGCAAGAAAAGCGGATTCGGGCTCATTAAACGGCGGGCGCGCACGATCGTTTATCAACAAACAGGTGTCTGGCTGCATTCACCGTTATCGGGGCAGCGAGCATTTGAGAGAAAATGGCTCCCTGTACTTCTGAGCTGTCCTTATAAAGGTTTTGGCGTAGAAACCCAAATGAATATTGCACTGTTAAAGCTGGTGCTCAATTTTTAGAAGTAAGGACAAAAATGACTCATAGGGAAATGGGTAAAACGCTCCCAGGTGTGATTCACCGCCTGAAACAATGGATCGATATTGAAAAATACGGAAGAATGGTTTGAAGATGATTATATTAATTGCTCTGTTACCGCTTATTGCCTATCTCAGTATGACTGCATTTGCCGGTTTATCGTGGACGACGAAAAACTATGAAGGCCATCAGCTGCCTTACAGCCTCGGAATTTTAGTCATTTTCGGTTATGCTGTTTTTTTTGCGATTTTACCTCGCACAGTTCGTTGGCTGTCTCATTACAGGCAGTTTATTATGTAGTCGCCATTTGGCTGCTCGGCCTCATTGACGACCGCTTCGGCCACCCGTTTCCAAAAGCTTAGGGGACACTTTTATTATATTTTTACTCGAAAGAGCATTTCGACTGGAATGCTTAAATTGTGCGGTACGCTAATCGTTTCGTTTCTGTTCACATTGTCGATCCAGCCAGCCTCCTGGCTCATAGCGCTTCGCAGCTTTTTACTTTTAAGCTGGTTCCCTCATGTAATGAATTTGTTTGATACGCGACCGTTGCGAGTTTGGAAGCTCAGCTTGCTGTATGCAGCACTACTCTTGCTGCTCGGACCTGCACTTTCTTTTCTCGAAATGCTGTATATAACCACTGCATTTTATTTAGTCTTTATTTTGGACGGACATAAAAAGGCGATGCTCGGCGATAATGGCGCAACGACGATAGGAGCCATTTTAGCAGTGTTCACATTGACCCAACGAAGCGAACCTTTCCAGTGGGGAGTCACCTTCGTTTTATTGTTCCTTCTTATTTTGGCAGAGCGGATTTCGTTTTCGCGTGTGATCAATCAGCTGCCCGTGCTACGGTGGATCGATCAAATCGGGGTGTTCTCAAAGAAATCAGAAGAGCAAAGTAATTTCAATGAAGGTGAGTCAAGACAATTACTTCTTTTGAAAGCGTGGCGCAATCTTACCTCGTTTGCGATCCCTGTAAAAAAATAAACCCGCCAATGAAGCTGAGCCCTACCAAAAAAAAGATCAATCCACTAAAAAAATTGCAAGGAGAGTGAAGGAAACGGCTCGTTTATCAGTTGAAATATTGTGTCCCTCATTAATTTGATTCCGAAGCCGGCTAATACTGCCGGAATAACGAGAATCATTAAAGCGATAAATCTGCCCATTTGCATTCCTCTTTCAAAAAAATATTCGCAAATTCGCGTTAGTCCCGAGTGAACGGTTAATAAAATTCCCAGCTATAAAACAGAACGTTCGGTGCTGTTTACAGCTCACCATTTTTCGATTAGTTCAACTGACGATCGGCTGGGATGAAGCTTCACTTTACCACCAAAGGGTCAAGCTCTTTCATAAGCGATGGATAGTTCATTCGAATCTCCGTTGTTTCAGCTTGTTAGGAGGAATTCACCCTTAATTTTAACGAAAAAAATGAAAGGATGTACATCGTAAAGGTTGCAAGTTTGTCTTTTTTGCGTAATAGTAGAAGTAGGAGAACTAAGAGTTACACTTAGGACCTGATCATAATAACATTCAGGCCTTTGTATTTTTCAATAGCCTTTCTTTACTTTATCATGGGAAGAGAAGAAAGAAAATGGGTACTATTTTTAGCAATTATTTACATAAGACGATTTACTTATGGCAAGCTGTAAATAAGGGGGCAAGGCATATGGAGTTGTTTCACCAAATGGAGTCGGATGATTATGAGCAAGTCGTTATTTGCCAGGATAAGCAGTCAGGTTTAAAGGCGATCATTGCGATCCATGACACAACACTGGGACCGGCACTAGGCGGTACAAGAATGTGGAAATACGAGCAGGAAGCAGATGCATTTGAGGATGCTCTTCGATTGGCAAAAGGCATGACCTATAAAAATGCGGCTGCCGGATTGAATCTTGGCGGCGGAAAAACGGTCATTATCGGCGACCCACGCCGGGACAAAAATGAAGAAATGTTTCGAGCTTTTGGTCGCTTTATTCAAGGCTTGAACGGACGGTATATTACGGCCGAGGATGTCGGTACGACAGAAGCGGATATGGATCTCATTCATGAAGAAACGGATTATGTCACCGGAATCTCCCAAGCTTTTGGCGCTTCTGGGAACCCTTCCCCGGTTACGGCGTATGGTATTTATGTCGGGATGAAGGCTACGGCCAAAGCCGCGTTCGGAAGCGATGATTTATCCGGGAAGACGGTTGCGATTCAGGGAGTGGGCAATGTCGCCTACCAGCTTTGCAAGCATCTTCACCAGGAAAATGTCAATTTAATCGTAACAGATATCGATCAGGCTGCCGTGAAACGGGCTATGGCTGAGTTTTCGGCCAAAGCGGTTGAAGTTAACGAAATATACGGTGTCGAGGCCGATATATTTGCCCCGTGCGCTCTTGGTGCTACTTTGAACGAACAAACGATTCCGCAGTTAAAGGTGAGGGCTGTTGCCGGTGCGGCGAATAATCAACTAAAGGACGAAAGCGACGGCAATTTGCTTCATGAATTGGGAATTGCCTATGCTCCGGATTATGTCATTAATGCGGGTGGCGTGATCAATGTCGCTGATGAACTAAAGGGCTATAATCGCGAACGCGCCATGAAAAAAGTAGAAGGCATTTACGATAATGTGAGCAAAGTATTTGAAATCTCAGAGCGCGATCACATCCCGACGTATCAGGCAGCTGGTCGAATGGCAGAAGAGCGAATCGAGCGAATGAAGCGTTCGCGCAGTCAGTTTTTGCAAAATGGACACCACATTTTATCTCGACATAAAGGCCAAGTATAACGTTACAATAAAAATGTCTATGCGATACATAGGTTCAACATGTAGAGACTTTCCTTTATCCAAAAAGGCGATTGTCATAGACCTTTGAATCAATGTAAAAGTGAAATCGTTCGAAAGAAAAGGAGATTTTTATGGCAGAAGAATACGATCTTGTTATACTCGGAGCGGGAACAGGGGGCTACGTCGCAGCGATTCGAGCTGCGCAAAAAGGGTTAAAGGTCGCTGTTGTCGAAAAAGAAAAACTGGGAGGAACGTGCCTTCATCGCGGCTGCATACCAAGTAAAGCGCTGTTAAGAAGCGCGGAGGTTTTTTTCAACAGTAAAAAACGCCGAATCTTTCGGCGTTGAAACGGAGGGCGTCTCCTTTAACTTTGCAAAAGTGCAGCAGCGGAAGAGAGAAATCGTCAGCCAATTGCATCAAGGTGTCGACTTTTTAATGAAGAAGGGAAAAATTGCGGTTTATTATGGACAGGGCCGTATTTTAGGGCCGTCTATTTTTTTCTCCAAGCCCGGGAACAATCTCGATCGAGAATGGAAAGGAAAATACGATGCTCGTCCCTAAGCACGTACTGATTGCTACAGGCTCATCGCCTCGAACACTTCCAGGACTTGAGATCGATGGCACGGCTATTTTGACATCTGAGGAGGCTTTAGAGCTAGAGGAGCTCCCTGCTTCCATGATCATTGTCGGAGGCGGTGCAATTGGTATCGAGTGGCTTCAATGCTCGCCGATTTTGGCGTTGAGGTAACCGTTCTGGAATATGAACAGCGGATTTTGCCTGCTGAGGATGCAGCTATTGCCGAAGAGGCAAAAAAAACAGCTAACGGAAAAAGGGATAACGTTCTTTACCGGGGCGAAAGTACTTTCAGAACGTCGTGAAAATAAGCTGGTGACAATTAACGCCGAAATTGCGGATCAGGAAAAGAGCTTTTCTGCTGAAAAAGTTCTTGTGTCGGTCGGCCGTTCAGCAAATGTTGAGGACATAGGCTTACAAAATACGGATATTGAAATTGAAAATGGTTGTATTAAAGTGAATCCATTTTATCAAACGAAGGAATCTCATATTTATGCGATTGGCGATGTGATCGGCGGGCTCCAGCTAGCCCACGTTGCATCACATGAAGGGTTAATTGCTGTAGAACATATGCTAGAAAATGAGCCACAGCCTTTAAACTACGATTCTGTCGCAAGGTGTATTTACAGCCAGCCTGAGGTTGCGAGTGTCGGGATTACAGAGGAAGAGGCGCGGGCACGAGGCTATCAAATTAAAACGGGTACCTTTTCGTTTTCCTTTAACGGCAAGGCTCTTATTCTTGGGGAAGCTGAAGGGTTCGCCAAAGTCATTGCCAATTCGGAAAATAACGACTTGCTCGGTGTTCATCTAATCGGGCCAAAAGCGACTGATTTAATTTCAGAAGCAGCTTGGCTAAGTTTGTCGATGCTGCTGACTGGGAGCTTGGAGCAGTGATCCATCCCCACCCGACGTTATCGGAAGTAATCGGGGAAGCGGCTCTCGCAGTAGATGGATTGGAAATCCATTCATAAAGAAGGCGTTCGACGAGCAGCATTAGCTCGTCCCTTAAACAAAGGAGGTATGGGAATGACTGAAAACAAGCACGCGGCTTTAGGGCTATCAGATGATACTGTACTTGAAATGTATCGAACGATGCTGTTAGCGCGAAAAATTGACGAACGAATGTGGCTGTTAAACCGTGCAGGTAAAATACCGTTTGTTATCTCTTGTCAGGGACAGGAGGCAGCTCAGGTAGGAGCTGCGTTTGCATTGGATCGAACGAAAGACTATATTCTCCCTTATTACCGTGATATGGGAGTTGTCTTGGCCTTTGGGATGACGGCTCGCGATTTAATGCTGTCTGGCTTTGCCAAAGCAGAGGATCCGAATTCGGGGGGACGACAAATGCCTGGCCATTTCGGACAAAAGACAAATCGAATTGTGACCGGCTCTTCACCCGTAACAACTCAGGTGCCTCATGCGGTTGGTATCGCTTTAGCCGGCAAAATGGAAGGTCGTGACTTTGTAGCCTTCACGACTTTTGGCGAAGGCTCATCCAATCAAGGCGATTTTCACGAAGGGGCTAATTTTGCCGGAGTGCATAAGCTTCCTGTTATTTTTATGTGTGAAAATAATAAATACGCGATTTCTGTTCCGCTCGAAAAGCAGTTAGCCTGTGAGTACGTTGCCGATCGCGCGATTGGTTACGGGATGCCAGGGTTCACGGTAGACGGCAATGATCCGCTTGCTGTTTATGGCGCTGTCAAAGAGGCGGCCGATCGAGCCCGCAGTGGAGGCGGACCAACGTTAATTGAAACGATCTCTTACCGACTGACGCCGCATTCTAGCGACGATGATGATCGGACGTATCGTTCCCAGGCAGAGGTGGAAGAAGCTAAAAAGCGAGACGCTCTCCTGACATTTGCTCAGTATTTACGCGACGTCAACTTATTGACAGAAGAACGGCTGAATAAAATGACCGAAGAAGTAGAAAAGCTTATAAACGAAGCGACAGAATATGCGGAAAATGCGCCGTATGCCGATCCAGAAAGTCTGATGAATTATGTGTATGCAGAATAGAGGGGGAATTTGACGTGGCAGTCATTTCTTATATTGAAGCCGTAACTCAAGCACTTCGTGAGGAGATGGAACGGGATGAGAAAGTCTTTATCCTTGGAGAGGATGTCGGTGCAAGGGGAGGCGTATTTCGGGCAACGAACGGCTTGTTTGAGCAATTTGGGGAGGCGCGTGTCATTGATACACCGTTAGCAGAATCGGCAATTGCTGGCGTCGGCATTGGCGCAGCAATGTATGGGATGCGGCCAGTAGCTGAGATGCAATTTGCTGATTTTATTATGCCAGCTGTCAACCAAATTATTTCCGAAGCAGCAAAAATTCGTTACCGTTCAAACAACGATTGGCATTGCCCGATCACCATTCGTGCTCCTTACGGTGGAGGGATCCACGGCGCTTTTTATCATTCGCAGTCAGTTGAATCGCTTTTTGCCAATACGCCAGGCCTAAAAATCGTTATGCCTTCGACACCTTATGATGTTAAAGGCTTGTTAAAAGCAGCGATTCGCTCCGATGATCCGGTCTTGTTTTTTGAACATAAACGCGCGTATCGCTTAATTAAGGGTGAGGTTCCAGAAAACGATTATACGCTGCCGCTTGGGGAAGCAGAGGTGAAACGGGAAGGTGATGATATTACCGTGATCACTTATGGGTTAGCAGTTCATTTTGCGCTCCAAGCGGCAGAGCGCCTCGAAAAGGATGGCATTTCAGTCCATATTCTTGATTTGCGGACGGTTTATCCGCTCGATCAGGAGAAGATCGTTGCTGCTGCAAGTAAAACTGGAAAGGTCCTGCTTATAACCGAAGACAATAAAGAAGGAAGTATCATTGGGGAGGTTGCTGCTATCATTGCTGAGCAATGCTTGTTTGAGCTTGATGCTCCGATTAAGCGTTTAGCCGGTCCTGATGTACCCGCAATGCCTTATGCACCTACGATGGAAAAGCATTTTATGATTAACCCTGATAAAGTCGAAGCAGCGATGCGTGAGCTAGCTGAGTTTTAACGAACGGAGGGATAACATGGCTACAGAAATCACGATGCCTCAGCTTGGAGAGAGTGTCACTGAAGGGACGATAACGAAGTGGCTAGTTGAACCAGGAGCGAAAGTGAATAAATACGATCCAATCGCCGAAGTGATGACAGATAAAGTGAGCGCGGAGATTCCCTCATCCTATGCGGGTACAATCGGCGAACTGCTCGTACACGAAGACGATACGATTAGTGTCGGTACCGCGATTTGTACAATTGAGGTTTCAGATAAAGCCGAAGCCGGTGGAGTAAATGAGGAAGTACGAGTATCAACGCCGATGCAGCATTCAGATCAGCCTTTAGAGGAGGAAGCTTCACAGAAAAAGCGCTTTTCCCCGGCCGTTTTAAAGCTTGCCCAGGAACACGGGGTCAACCTAGAGACTTTATCGGGCTCCGGACGAGGTGGTCGCATTACACGAAAGGATGTTCAGAAGGCGATCGAAGAAGGGGCTACGAACCAGTATCAAGCTTCATCAACTTCCTCCGATCATAGGCAGAAGGAAGATTTGGAGATTCCGTTAAGCGGAATTCGAAAAGCAATTGCAGCCAATTTGGTAAAAAGTAAAGAGGAAGCGCCCCATGCATGGACAATGGTTGAGGTTGATGTTACCAGCCTTGTCCAATTTCGAAATCGGCATAAGCACGATTTTAAAGTAAAAGAAGGTATTAATTTAACATTTATGCCATTTTTTATTAAAGCTATTGTCGATGCTTTGAAGGAGTTTCCGCAGCTGAACTCTAAGTGGGCAGGCGATAAAATTATTCAAAAGAAAGACATTAACATTTCCCTTGCTGTCGCTTCCGATGAAGTGCTTTTTGTCCCTGTCATAAAACATGCAGACGAGAAGTCGATTAAAGCGCTCGCTCGTGAAGTACAGGAGCTTGCTCACAAGGGGAGAAAAGGCGAGTTAAAAAGCAGTGATATGCAAGGGGGGACGTTTACGGTTAACAACACAGGGTCATTTGGTTCGATTCAATCAGCTCCGATTTTGAATCAATCGCAAGCCGCTATTCTCTCGGTTGAATCGATTGTGAAGCGTCCTGTAGTGATTGAAAGCGAAACGGGAGATTCCATCGCCATTCGCAGTATGGTCAATCTTTGCCTCTCTTTAGATCATCGTGTGTTGGATGGCTTAATTTGCGGCCGCTTTTTAGCTCGGGTAAAGGAAAGCCTTGAGAACATGAGAGAGGGCACGATTTCTCTTTATTAAAAAGGACGGCAAAACAGATGTGGAAGTCGATTTCCACATCTGTTTTTGATCGTTGTCGATCAGGTTCCCATTCCGGAGCGGACATAGCCCTTCTGGCACATAGGAGATGCTCTCCATTTAACTCACACGTATGTCTAAAAAATAAGCATCATAATAGGAAGGAGCTAATAAACAAAAAGAGATGGTTTACAAATCGTATCGATTACGATATAATCCAACAAGTAAAACGTAATCATTACGAAAGGAGAAAATCATGAACAGCCATTCGAAGTCATTAGCTTTAACATTGATGCTTTCTTCATCTTTATTTTTCACTGCTTGCGGCAGCCAGAATGATGCGGTGGATAATGATGCCGGCTCATCAGAACGTTCTGGGGAAGACGCATTAAAATTGTATACAACTATATTTCCGCTAGAGGATTTGACAGCCAAAATAGGCGGAGACTATGTCCAAGTAGAAAATTTAGTTCCTGTCGGTGCAGATGCCCATACATACGAGCCAACAGCACGCGAAATGATTTCTGTCGCAGACGGAGATGGGTTTATATATAACGGTGCTGGCTTGGAAGGGTTCGCCACTGCATTAATCGATACGATCAAAGGTGAAAATGTAGCAATCATCGAGGCAGCGCAAGGAATTGAACTAAGAGATGGTCACGCTCATGAGGACGGAGACGAACACGAACACGAAGACGGTCACGCTCATGAGGACGAAGACGAGCACGAACACGGAGATGGGCATGCCCATGAGGACGGAGACGAGCACGATCATCATGATCAGGATCCGCACGTTTGGTTAGATCCGATGTTAGCGATATCTCTTGCCGAAAATATTAGGAATGCACTGATTGAGCTATTACCGGAGCAAGAGGACTATTTTGTCGCTAACTTTGAAGACGTTAAATCAGAATTGGAAACGCTCGATCAAGAATTTCAAGAAATGGTTGGTGCAGCCCAAAAAGATACGTTCATCGTTTCTCATGCTGGCTACGGGTATTGGGAAGCGCGGTATGGGCTACACCAGCTCAGTATTTCTGGCTTGTCGCCAACGAATGAGCCTCGCAAAAGCAGCTGGAAGAGATTATAGCTTATGCAAACGAACACGAATTGAATTATATTATGTTTGAGCAGAACATAACGCCGAAGGTTGCGGAAGTAGTCAAGGATGAGGTAGGGGCAGAGCCGCTTTATTTACACAACCTTGAAGCTTTAGTACAGGAAGACATCGACAACGGTGAAGACTACTATAGCTTAATGCGAAAAAAACATCGAAGCGTTGCGTACGGCACTGCAATAAGCTTATTGTACCGATACAATTAGAAGCCGTTCAAGTTGAAAAAAAATCAGAACCCGCTTTTTGAAGAGGGTTCTGAACGGTTCTAGGTGAGTTTTGTTACAACAAGTGTAGTATTGGTAGCATTATGAAGTAGAACTGGTGTAACACTTGCATTGACGACTTGAAGCGTGCTCGGTACTGTGGTGACATTAATGATAATTTGCATAGCCGTCGGTCCGCCGCCATCTCCAGTAAAAGGAGCTGGGGTGACAGGAATACCGTTGAGATTCAAATTAAAATCTGCAATCATTTGATTGTGCACAACCAAATTGACCTCATAAAATCCTGTTTGGCTAATGGTAACCGTATTAGAAGGCGCTGTGAAACTCAAAGCTGGTCCTACTGCAAAACCATTGGTAAACGTAATAGCCGTATTTCCAGGCACTGTATCTGTCCCAGTACCAGGATCCACCCTGAATACGCTGGCAAAGCTGCTGATTCCAGCGGCTGGACCTGTAGGCCCGCGAGCTCCTGGCAATCCCGGAATTCCTTGGATTCCTTGAACTCCTTGAACTCCCGTAGGTCCGCGAGTACCTGGCAATCCAGGAGGTCCTGTAGGCCCTGCAGGTCCGGTTGGACCAACGATCGGATATTTATTTTTCTTACTAGAGAATTGTTCCTTCCGTTTACACGCACAATCGCTATTGCACTTCCCGCATTGAACGCAGTGATCCATCAAATCCTCCTCACTTTGGTCATACGATTATCCCGTTATGTGAGCCGCTTAATCCCCACATTACCCTGGAAACGAGGTAGGTAGCAAGAATTTGCTGACTTCATAATTCCATTGAAAAATAAAAAAACGCGATAATTGTATCACTTTGTCGATTTCATTACTATGATATGTCCAAGTTTAGAAAGTGCAAAGGCTCTTGTAGATAGGTAAGGGAACATTTTCTTCGAAGTGCTCTAGTCGCGTTCTTAATAGAAAGTCAAGTGAAGCGTTCTCTTGTCAAATAAGTTTGCAAGCTTCATTTTTAGCCGATACCATTGAACTCTAGGCAAAAACGTTGGTTTCTTATGCATTTCAGGATACAATAGCAGGAGAATACAGTTTTAGGAGTGAGCGAGATGGAGTTTAATTTCTTTATGAATGATGTCGTCGAAGGTGCGCGCAAAGAAATGGTAGAGGCGGGTTACAAGGAATTGACTACGCCTGAGATGGTTGAGGAACTGTTGAACGAAAAAGGAACAACACTAGTCATGGTTAATTCAGTTTGTGGCTGTGCTGGGGGTATTGCCAGACCTGCCGCAGCCTATATGAAAAATTATGAGATTCAGCCAGATCGATTTGCTACTGTGTTCGCTGGACAAGACAAAGAAGCTACGGCTAGAGCGCGAGATTATTTCAAAGGGTATGCTCCTTCTTCTCCATCCTTTGCCTTAGTAAAGAATGGAGAAGTTCAAATGATGGTCGAACGTCATGAAATTGAAGGGTATGAGCCGATTCAAGTCGTACAAAAGCTTGAGAAGGCATTTGAAAAGTATTGCGGTGCATAGTGTTGGAGGGAGCTCCCGGTCTTACGGTGGGCTTCTTGCTTTTGGCTGTAATGCTTCTTGTCAAAGGACTTATATGAAAGCAAAAGCGATGTGCTAACAACATAGCCAATTTAGTCAAAGGCGGGAGTTGGCTTATTTAGCATAAAGTGAAGGCTAACTTTTTGTAAATAAAGCTTGGCTTTCGTCAGTTCTTTTCATGTGCTATAATAACGAGACTCTTGAAAAAAAGGAGGAGAGTTGTCATTCAAGCTATATATGAACAATTGCAGGTTTATTTAAATATGGAAGAAGAAATATCTTTTCACGAGTTTAGCGATTTTTACAAAAAGGTGATTGACGAGCTCAATAGCAATCACGAATCTTATGATGAAGAAGCGGTCTGGAAAGTCTTGTTTATCGTGGAAAATGTAATGTCCAATGCAGACGGTCGAGTTAAGGAAAGTAAAGGAAGCGAGTCGAAGAAATATCAAAAAAATGGCTCAACGTCTCCAGCTTTGGTCGAAAAACCTTGCTGCTCGCCTCGAAAAGGCAGGCTATACGGAAGAGGATATTACTGAGCGGTTTAATCAAATGTTAGAGCAAGAATCAGCAAGTAATGAATAGCAGCGATGTAATCTGACTACAACAATAAGAAGAGCAATTAGGGAGCTGGGCATTGACATCCACTCCCCAATCTATTAAAATAATATATGTCGCTTGTACATATGCGCCTATGGTGAAAGGGATATCACACGAGATTCCGGTTCTCGCGTTGTGGGTTCGAATCCTGCTAGGCGCGCTATTGTGCACAGCCCCGAGTTATTTTATAGCTCGGGGCTGTGCCGATCTCTTCCTAAGACTGATCTCATCATATGAGCGCTCGTAAGTGAGAAGGAGATTAGTAAAGGGGACATGAGTGGGGGAGAAACGACTATTCATATAATCATATTTTATTAAAAGGATACACCTTAGCCTCTCCGAAAGGAGCAGTTGTCATCCTACCGATAAAAACGCACCGAGCTTTCGATTGCTCGGTGCGTTTTGCCTTTAGTTTTCTTCTGCCAGCGCTTCTTTCTCCTCTAGCTTTTTTTTCTTGTTTTCGAGGCGAACAAAGGACAAGTAACCGCCGCCCATAAAAATGAAGGCGAGCAAGCTGGAGCTGAAAAACGGAATCAAGCCTGGGATCGTAATAAACAGTAAATAAAGCAAGTACACAGCGACGAGCATCGTTATCGTAATATGAAGATTCATAACACCGATCATCGCAGCATATTTCAAATGCTGAACGAGCTTTAAATCGTAATGGACAAATACAGGTACAATGTAAAGACAGACAATAACGTATACGAAGCTGACCATTATTAAAACAGCTACAAGCATCGAGCTCAGGACCGGATTCTCGATAATCGTTAAATAGCGAAAGTCAACATAAAGAATCACACCGACCACACCTAAAATGAGACCGATCAAATTGGCGGAGAGAAAATCTTTTTTTGAAACTGGCAAAAAACGTTTTAAAAACCGGGATATCCGTCTCCCCCATTAACCATTTCCGAATAACGGTAAACATCGCCACCGTGGCAGGCATGAAACCGAATAAAACAAGTCCTGCAAGCGTAAACAATCCCCACAAAATATTAACATAGGCAAACCTCATAATCCACTCACTAACCCGATAGAAGCCGCCCATAATTCCGCCCATTTGCATATTACTCACCTCAACATCATCTTGATGGTTCATTCGTTACACTTATTTTAACATACTTCATAGAAAAAAATGAGAGAAGCGTTCAAATTAGCGTAAAGAAAGCAGTGGTGGTTTACTCCAAAGCAGAAATGATTTCAGCGAGCGCCGAGTTTTCTTGTCTGAAATAGCCGTTGAAGGGACAGCTTCTAATTTCCAGCCGTTTTTTTTACCGCCGGGATCGTAAAATTCCGAACGTCGAGTGTGTCATTAATTTCGTTCCAGTCAAGCGGTGCCGCAACGGTTGCTCCGCTTTTCCCGCGTGCCGAATAAGGAGCAATAATCGTTTTTCCTTTTCCGTGCTGGAGATAATCGATATAAAGCTTTTGCCCCCTGTCCTTTTTTAATCTTTCAATCGTAAAATTGTTTGGAAATTTTCCGATTAGGTATTCAGCAATGAACGAAGTAAACGCCCTTGTCTCCGTGTAGCTAAGATCACTGCTGCCAAGCGGAATATGAATTTGTAGTCCTTTACTGCCCGACAGCTTCGGATAGCTGACTATATCCAATGATTCGAAAATCGAATTCATTTCCAAAGCCGCTTGGATGGCGAGCGGAAAGCCGGTCGGATCGGGAGGATCCAAGTCAAACACGATTTCACTAGGTTTTTTTTGCCTGAATCGGCTGGTAAGGAATATGGAATTCGATCGCTAATTGATTTCCAAGCCATAGTAATGATTTTAGGTCATTGCACAAAATATAATTGATACCATTCTCCTTTGCAGTTTGAATAAAAGAAGGGGCATAGTCCGGACAGTTTTTTTTGGAAAAATGATTCACCAGGTACTCCATGAGGATAACGAACAACGGTCAAGGCTCTGTCTTGTAAAAAAAGGCAGCATGAGCGGGGCGATCTCGAGCAGATAGGCCATATACGCTTCTTTCGTCAGAAAAGGGCTCTGCCAAATCGTTTTGTCAGGGTGCGTCATTTGGACTTCGTTAACATTTTCTAAAAGGAGACGCTCCCATGTGCAGCTCTCCCAATCGGTATCAAGCTGGAACGATTGAAAGATCGGTTCGATCAACTGCGAATCTTTTATTTGCTTGAACGCCAATTCGAGGCAAATACTAGGTGCAATCGTAATTAGCCCTTGACGATCTTCAAGCTGATGGTCATGAATCGTTTGGATAAGTGAATGCTTTTCATTTTCGTTCAGCCCTTTTTTTAAACGTTCCGAAAGGCACAACTTGGTTGTTTTTTTTGACTCCGACGAGAAAGCTCTGAGCAGCCTTGTTCAAGCCGATCAGAATGAAGGTTCCTTTGTATGCATGCTTGGTCTGTCGTGAGAAATTGTTTATTGCCATCGTTACTCTACGCTCCTCTCTACCTGCTCTAGTCTGCATTGCTCTATAGGAACATCTACTATCGCTTGTAAAGTAGGCTGGCGCAATGAACGGTGTTCACTCCATTCAATATATTGAACTTTGGTTGTTAGCAGCGGCTTGACCCATTGAACGTTTTTGCGCTGAACAGCTTCATTAATAAACGGCTTCTCCGAAATTTGAAGCGATTGAAGAAACCCGGTTAGCTCCTTCCATTCCTTTTGTGTCAATTTTCCGGAGCCCGCATGTCCGATATAGTGAATATTCCCTGACTGATCATAAAGACCGAGCAGGATGGCGTTAATCGCTCCGGCACGGTAAGTGACCCCGCCTATGACAGCGTACAAATCCTTGTAATTTTTTATTTTTCTCCAGTCTGAATGCTTTTGATTCAGATGATAATGACTCGAGCGTTTCTTTGCAACTACTCCTTCGAGGTCAAGACCTCGTATCGTTTCAAATAAGTCTTTACCATCAGAATAAACAGGCGTAATACGGATATGGTCGTTCGGCGATGCAATCGTCGATAGCGGTCATACCTCTCTTCAAATGAGCGGTCGGTGAGCCATTCTCCATTTAAATAAATTAAATCGAACAGCAAATAGACGACCGGAACCTGCTCACGGGCAAAGTCTACACGTTCAAGGTGCTTGATTCGGTCACGCCTCATTACTTCGTGGAAGGATGGCTTTCCTTTTGTGTCAAAGGCAATGACTTCTCCATCTAAAATGAAAGACTCCGCTTCTATTTGTTTTTTTTCAGACTAAAAAGCTCCGGAAAAATGTTTGTTCGCTCATTTCTCTTTCTATTAAATAATCGAAGTTCATTTTTTTCACAATAAGCTAGCAGACGAGTACCATCCCATTTCGTCTGAAAAATCCATTCCTTTCCCGCAGATCGTTTCCGAAAATATCGGTTCAAAAGGAATAACCGGTTCTAGATTCATGTTCTCCCTCCTTTTCAGTAGTATTTGCAAAAATTCCTTTATTATTGCCTATTGCCGTACATAAAACGAGCTTCATTACAGCACATTAAAAAGAAAAAGCAGGTGAACGCTGTGCATACAGTATGGAAGGGAAGTATCAGCTTCGGACTGGTCAATATACCAGTAAAGCTGCATACGGCTACAGAGAACAAGGATATAAGACTCCGGCAGGTTCATAATGAATGTCATACGCCGATCAATTACCGGAAGGTTTGCCCGGCTTGTGAAAAGGAAGTAAAAAAATGAAGAAATTGTCAAGGCCTACGAATATGCAAAGAACAAATTCGTTTTACTCGAACAGGAAGAGATGGATAAGCTTAAGGCCGAAAATGAGGATAAAGCGGTAGAGATTATCGATTTTGTGAAGCTGGAGGAAATCGACCCGATTTATTTCGAAAAAAGCTATTTTATCGCACCAGGAGAAGGTGGGAATAAAGCTTATACTTTATTAAGGCAAGCGCTCGTCGATTCTGGCAAAATTGGCGTCGCCAAAATCATTATTCGCTCCAAAGAACAGCTTGCAGTAGTCCGAGTCTATCGAAATGCTTTATTAATGGAGACGATCCATTTCCCAGATGAAGTTCGCAAAGTGGAGGATGTACCTAATATCCTACGGAGACAAAAATTGTAAAAAAAAGGAAATCGACACGGCTTTGCTCTTGATTGAACAGCTGACAACGTCCTTTGATCCGGAAAATTATCATGATGAATACCGCGAATCGTTACTGGAGTTAATTGAAGCAAAGAAAAGCGGGAAGAAGACCGTTTCGGCGAGCGAAAAACAGCCTGCTGCAGCTAATGTGACTGATTTAATGGAAGCACTGCAAGCTTCGATTGATAAAACGAAAAAGAAAAAAGCCGGCCAAAAAGAAGGCGCCAGCTAAAACAAAAAAAGAAAAACGCTTGAAGCGTTTCAACGGCTTCGTTTAAGTTTACCTAAGTGTGGTCAAATCCTCTTCATTATGATAGTATATAACTATACCCCTGTACTGTATGAAGAAGATGGTGAAAAAAATGGCAGACGAACAAAGGACGATTAGTCACCGCAAGCCCCAAGAAAAGGAACAAATTATTAATCGCTTGAAACGGATTGAGGGACAGGTTCGCGGAGTTCAAAATATGGTAGAAAACGATCGCTATTGTGTCGATGTCTTAGTGCAAATAGCAGCGATAAACGCCGCCATGAAAAAAGTGAGCTTTCATTTACTTGAAAGGCATTCTCGCCATTGCGTTGCGGATGCGATAAAAAGCGGCGATGAAGAACAGGCGATTTCAGAATTAATGAATGTATTAGAACGTTTGTAAAGTACGCTTGCTGGAGCTATCGCTCTTAGTGGCTTGACCGGCTTGCAGTTTGGATCGAGCCATTGTGTAGGTAACAAATACCCTCTCAAGGGTATTTTTTTGTTGACGACAAGCTTGAGGCTAATCAGCCACGGTTCGGCATTAGAGCCCTAGTTCGGCCACATTCAAAAAGCAAAGGATCTGCTTGTTTTTCTAGTCCTCACAGCTTTCTACTACTACTGGCTCTGTGACATAGTCGTCAGTCACATGAACTTGAATCATTTTATTGTTTTTCATAAATTTAAAGACACCATTATTGAAGTCCGTTCCTGTTTCTTTAAAGAAAATACCTTCGTGAAGCGTATCTTTAGAATGAATGAAAAGAATCCGGTACCTTCCGTCGGAGGTTTTTGTTAAGTAAGCGCGGACGCCCTTTTCAAAATGGCCTTCCTGACCCTTCAATGAGCGGTCGACTGAAACGACATGAAAATCAACGAATGGAATTTCTCTTAACAGCACGTTTATAAACGAACCCTTTGTAATTTCCTCCCAGCGGCTCTTAGCCGTTTGACCGACAATAATTTGCGTCACGTGCTTTTCACGAGCCACCTCGGCGATCACCCTTGCAGCCGGACGCTTCTCGTTATCCCTTATCATAAATTCCTCGACATCGTGCTCATCCGCTAGCTGCTTCCACCGCTCGATATAATCTGACTTCTCCGCATCCAGCTCATCAAAAGGTAGCGGATCAACTGTCAGGATATACAAAGGACAATCGAGCATACTGGCAATTTTACAGCCACGACTAATTAATCGTTCACCGTTTGGGCCATAATAAACACAAACGAGTATGCATTCATCCATCCGTCCCTTTACTTTTTTTCACTATTTTTTCACTCCTTTGGCCATGAAGAGTGTAATAAGCAGTAATTGCTTCAGGCCGCTAATCATTCTGTGCTTTTATAAACCAATATAGTATATAATGAAGTGTAGTCTCTTTCAACCCTGCAAGCAAATGGAAATGATAAAAATTTTTAGGAAGCGCTTTTTTCTTCCAATTATTTCAAAAAAATGTTACAGAAATTAAACAGTCCTTCTATTTTTATGCGTCAAACGTGCATCTCTTATTCAAATCGTATATAATTTTTACTGTTGTCAAAGTCGAGTAGCTTTGGACTGGCTCCATTTTTTGTTATAATTATATTAAAGATTGGGGAAGTGGGGAAGGGGCTCGTTTTCCAAATGAAATGCGAGAGCTGAATTTCCTTCCATCATACACTTTATTTTTCGGCTGTACAAGGGCACTTCTCTTGCTGTTAGAAACAGTAAGCTGAAGGTGAGGAAATAGGCTCGAAACTCACTATTAGCGTGAAGGTCTTTACCTTTCTAATACAAGTTGATAAAACAGGCAATGGAAAACGCATGAACAGTAGAGCATAGTTGTGCTGCCCGCATTGCGCCTTACCTATGAACGACCACGATTCAATCATTCGCTTTATGGCCAGAAGCTGCCTTTTTCTTGCCAGCCAAGGGCAAACGGGCGTATTTACATGTTCACTTTACCTTATCGCGAAGGTCTTCTTACGAGAAATTTAACGGAGACATCGATATCGCTTTTCATTCACGAACGCTTCTTCATATCAATCAGTGCAAAGATTTGTAACATTTGAAAGATTCATACAAGCGAGTATGAGTTTTATCGGATAAGGAGGTCTTCTTTTGTCTTGGATTTTTTTTAGCAATACTGAGCCCGTTTATCGTAGCAATTTTTATTCCGTTCTTGTACAAATTTTTTCCGCGTGTACATACGGGCTGGTTTGTTATAAGCGTACCTGTTATTTTATTTAGCTACTTATTAAGTTACATCCCACCAATTTCCCGAGGAGAAACGTTCCACCATACGGTCCCTTGGATTCCATCACTTCATATAAATTTTGTTTCTTATGTTGATGGCCTCAGTTTAATACTGGCACTGTTAATTACAGGAGTCGGTGCTCTAGTTGTGTTATACTCCATCTATTACTTATCAAAAGAACGTGAAGCTTTGCATAATTTCTACATTTATTTGCTTATGTTTATGGGAGCGATGCTAGGTGTCGTTTTCTCAGATAATATGATGACTCTTTATTTGTTCTGGGAATTAACGAGTGTATCTTCCTTTCTTTTAATCGCCTACTGGTACCATCGTCAGCAATCGCGCTACGGTGCCTTGAAGGCGATGCTGATTACAGTATTTGGCGGTATCGCGATGCTCGCCGGATTTATTATCCTATCGTTTATCGGTAATACGTTTAGTGTTCGTGAATTAATTGGGCAGGTTGATGTCATTTCTCAACATGCGTTGTTTCTCCCAGCCATGCTACTTATTCTTCTGGGAGCATTTACAAAATCCGCTCAATTCCCTTTCCATATTTGGCTCCCGGATGCGATGGAGGCGCCGACGCCTGTGAGTGCCTACTTGCATTCCGCGACAATGGTTAAAGCCGGGATCTATCTCATTGCTCGTTTTACACCGGTTTTTGGAGGTACGGCCGAGTGGTTCTGGATTATTTCTATCGTCGGTATAGTGACGCTCTTCTGGGGTTCATTTACAGCGATAAAACAAAATGATTTAAAAGCGCTGCTTGCTTATTCGACTATTAGTCAGCTCGGCCTTATTATGTGTTTATTAGGACTGGGCTCTGCCGCGATTTATTACGGGAACGGGACGGAATCGTCTTTATATGCGGTTGCTATTTTGGCGGCAATCTTTCACCTCGTCAACCATTCAACGTTTAAAGGCTGCCTCTTTATGGTCGTTGGGATCGTGGACCATGAGACGGGAACGCGCGATGTTCGCAAGCTAGGTGGATTAATGACGATTATGCCTGTTACCTTTACGCTCGCTATAATCGGTAGCTTCTCGATGGCAGGTTTGCCACCTTTTAATGGTTTTTTAAGTAAAGAAATGTTTTTTACAGGCGTGTTAAACGCGGCACAGCTTAAGGTTTTTAATATGGAAACGTGGGGGCTGCTTTTTCCGGTTATCGCTTGGGCAGCGAGTGTGTTGACATTCGTCTATTGTATGATCCTTGTATTTAAAACATTTACCGGAAAATACAAGCCGGAGCGATTGGAAAAGGAGGCTCACGAGGCACCTTTAGGAATGTTAATTCCGCCCGTCGTTTTGGCGTCGCTCGTCGTGATCTTTTTCTTCTTCCCGAATCTGCTTTCTGCTAATTTGCTTGAGCCCGCAGTATCAGCTGTTCTGCCAGGCACTGGTATTGATACAACGATTGAAGCGTGGCACGGGTGGAATACAGAGCTGAAAATGACGATTGGCGTTGTCGCTATTGGTACACTTCTATATTTGTTTCTAAAAAAAATGGACGGGTATTTATAGAATTTTACCTGAGAAACTAACGTTTAACCATCTTTACAATCAAGGCTTGACGAAAATGGAGTCAGGGGCTGCGCGTCTTACGCAAGCGTATATGACTGGATACAGCCGCGATTATTTGATTTACATTTTTACCTTCTTTGTTATTGCCATCGGCGGCTCATTATTCTTACTAAACGGCTTCACGATTAATCTTTCAAATGATGCATCCTTCAGATTCTACGAGGTTGTTCTCATTCTGGCGATGATGACGGCAGCTGTCGCTATTATTTTTGCAAGATCGCGCCTTACAGGATTATTATTAATCGGAGTTCTCGGTTACGGTGTCGGCTTGTTCTTTGTCATTTTTCATGCCCCTGATTTGGCATTGACGCAATTAATCGTTGAAACCGTATCTGTCGCCTTGTTTCTCCTTTGCTTTTATTTTCTACCGGAAAGGAAAAGAGAAGGTGGAAAAGTACCTTTTCGTTCCGTTAACCTGGCGATTGCTTTAAGTGTCGGGACGATTATGACCTTGATTGCCCTTTCAGTCCAAGGGAACCATTTATTCGAGCCGATTTCAGTATACTTCGAGAATGCCTATGAATTAGCAGGAGCCAAAAATATTGTCAATGCGATATTGGCTGATTTCCGGGCGTTTGATACGATGCTCGAAATTGTCGTCCTGCTAATTGTCGCCCTTGGTGTGTTTAGTTTGCTTAAGTTAAGAGCAACAGGGGGGGAGAAGAAATGAAGGTTAATGACGTGATTTTACAAACAGTGACAAGAGTTGCCTTCTTTATTATCATGGTCTTCGGAATTTATTTGTTTCTTTCCGGGCACCATGAGCCTGGTGGTGGCTTTATTGGTGGGCTCGTGACCACTGCCGGTCTAGTTCTTCTCTACTTATCCTTTGATCGCGAAACGGTTGAAAGTGGCTTTTCACCTGATTATATTAAGCTGGCTGCATTCGGTGTTTTCCTTTCGGTTTCGGCGGGGATCGGCTCTTTTTTTCTTTGGTGCTCCCTTTCTGAGTCAGACGTTTGACTACTTCGATTTGCCGTTATTTGGGGAAACGGAGCTGGCGACAGTAATGATTTTTGAGGTTGGGGTTGCCTTAGCGGTTATTGGCTCTTCAATGACGATTATTTTGCGAATTAGTGAGGATGTTTAAACGATGGAAACACTGATGTCTTTACTTATAGGAGTTTTCTTTACAGTAGGAACGTACCTTGTTCTGACAAAAAGCTTGTTAAGAGTTATTATGGGAACAGCCGTTATCTCTCATGCGGTTCACCTGCTCTTAATAACGATGGGCGGCTTAAAGGGCGGAGCTCCTTTATTAAGCGGGAATGCAGATTCCTACACCGACTCTTTGCCACAAGCGCTTATTTTAACGGCCATCGTAATCAATTTTGGCGTCGTTGCCTTTTTTCTCGTATTAGCTTACAGAACCTATCAAGAAACAGGGACAGACGATATGGATCAATTAAGGGGAATGGAAGATGAATAACTTTATTATTTCGCCGCTGTTAATTCCGTTAGTAGCTGGCATCATTTTAGTTATATTTAAGCGGAATTTAGCATTTCAGCGCTGGTTCAGTGTGTTTGCTCTCGGTTTAAGCACATTGTCTGCTATTGTTATTATTTATCAAACCTCCCGGGATGGGATTCAAACGCTGAACCTTGGTGGCTGGCAAGCGCCATTTGGGATTGTCCTCGTCGCTGATATGTTTTCCGCATTGCTTGTATTAACGACATGTATTGTCAGTATCGCTTGCTTAGTCTTCGCCTTTCGTTCGATTGGTGTGGAGCGGGAATCGCATTTTTTTCTACCCACTCATGCTCTTTCTCGTGACTGGAGTAAACGGCTCTTTTCTGACGGGCGATTTGTTTAATCTGTTTGTTTTTTTTGAAGTGATGCTTCTTGCTTCCTATGTACTTCTTTCGCTCGGAGGCACAAAGGTTCAGCTGCGCGAATCGATTAAATACGTGCTGATTAATGTGATTTCTTCCGCTTTGTTTCTTGCGTCGATCGCGTACTTATACGGAATGACCGGTACGCTTAATTTTGCTCATCTTTCGGTTCGAGTTGCCGAAGTTGGGCAGGATGGACTAATGAACACGATCGCGCTTCTATTTGTCGTCGTTTTTGGCTTAAAGGCCGCCCTCTTCTTGTTTTTTTGGCTGCCTGGCTCCTACGGTGCTCCTCCGACGGCAATTGCTGCAGTTTTTGCTGCCTTACTGACAAAGGTCGGCATATACGCACTGTTTCGGATGTTCACTCTTATCTTTTACCATGAGCCTCAATTTACTCATACGGTGCTAGCTGTTATGGCAGCATTAACGATGATATTAGGCGGAATTGGCGCTGTTGCCTACAATGATATCCGGAAGATTCTTGCCTATAACGTGATTATCGCAGTCGGTTTTATTATTGCGGGACTTGCTGTCTTTTCGCTACCCGCTGTGTCGGGAGCTGTGTATTATTTAATTCACGATATGCTCGTCAAGGGAGTGTTATTTCTGCTCGGAGGTACGGTGATTGCTCTTTTCGGCACGGCAAAGCTAAAGGAAATGAGCGGATTAATCCGGACCCATCCTGTATTGGGCTGGCTGTTCTTTATCGTCACGTTATCTCTAGTCGGCGTTCCGCCTTTTAGCGGCTTTATCGGAAAAGTGTTTGTTACAAAAGGAGCGATTGAAGGGGGCTTTTATTGGTTGGCGGCCATCGCCTTGCTCTCAAGCGTGTTCGTCCTCTATTCATTGCTCAAAATATTCATGAATGCTTTTTGGGGCGAAACAAATCTAAGTGAGGATATGGAGAAGGCGTCAACAAAGGGAATTCTTTTAGTGCCATGCGTTCTCCTCGTTGTATTAAGTATCGCTTTAGGGCTTGGGGTTGAATGGGTTCATCCTTATATAAATCAGGCGTCAATGGAGCTCATGAATCCAGCGGTTTATATTGAGGCCGTATTAAACGGCACTTCGTAAAGCCGGAGAACGTCTCCTGACCTTTTGTTCAAATGAAAGAGGTGAATCATATGCCGATTCAATTACTAATCAATATGTTAGTCGCAGTGCTATGGATGTTCTTGCAGGACGAATTCAGCACCTTGACCTTTACAGCAGGGTACTTGGTCGGGCTAGCTCTTGTATATTTGATGAGAGGCTTTATGCCTTCTGACTTTTATCCGAAAAAAATTATTGCTGTCATTAAGCTGCTGTATTTTTTTTCAATCGTGAGCTCATTTCTTCGAGTATTCTCGTCATCCGTCAAGTCTTGAGGCCGCGATTGAACATTACGCCCGGGATTTTTTTCCTTTGAAACTGAGCTGAGCAGCGATTGGGAAATTACGATTCTTGCTTTATTGATTACATTGACACCAGGCTCGGTAGTCATGGAAGTATCCCCTGATGGGAAAACCTTTTACGTTCATGCCATGGATATCCCTGAATCAAGGGATGTTGTTCTTCAGGCAAAAGCGGTATTTGAGAAAGCAATCATGGAGGTGACTCGTTAATGTTTCAGTTTGTGCTTTTCTTGGCTTTATCTCTATTAGCGTTATCAATACTGTTTAGCCTGTTTCGCGTCATTAAAGGTCCCTCCATGCCAGATCGAGTCGTCGCACTTGATGCTATCGGGATCAATCTCGTCGCTGCAGTGGCGATTTTATCGATTGTTTTCGATACGTATGCTTTTCTTGAAATCATGCTTTTGCTCGGTATCCTAGCTTTTGTCAGTACAATTGCCTTATCCAAGTTTATCGAAAGGGGTGTTGTTATTGAACGTAAACGCGATCAGTGAAGTGATCGGTGCCATTCTTATTCTTACCGGCGCTTTATTCAGTGTACTGAGTGCCATCGGACTTATCCGACTGCCTGATGTTTACACACGCTCACACGCCAGCACGAAAAGCGCAACATTAGGCGTATTGTGTACATTGCTAGGGACATTTTTATATTTTTGGCTAGGTGAAGGTTTATTTAGTGTCCGGATTTTACTCGGGATTGGCTTCGTCTTTTTAACAGCACCTGTCGGCGGCCACTTAATTTGCCGGGCAGCCCGACGTTCTAACGTTAAATTAGCCGAGCAAAGCGTTCAGGACGACTTAGCTGAAGTGCTCCAGCAAAAGGACGCAGAACCAAATAAAGAATAACAATGGAAATCAGTCAATTTTAGGCTGATTTTTATTTTTGTCCGAATGGACGGGCTGTTAAACCACTACTAAAAAAAACGGAAGCGATACTGTTAGCGTGACCCGGTGGATCCGCCCGTTAACGCCGGGTCAACGAAGGAATAAAAAACGACCATTGTCGGAAGCCCCTTAAGCAAAAATCTCATTGCCAACCACATGATTCCAATTTTATAATAGGAAAGTAGGGGGGTAAATAATGAAAAAGAGATACATATTATTCATGATCATCATGCTCGTTTTGTCAGCATGCACTTCAAAAGTCTATGTGGAAAATAAGGAAAATGCCCTGCTTGCCATTCAGGAGGAGCGTTATGAAGAGGCGGCAGCATTTCTTACTGAAGCGTTTGCTGAATCCGAGGATGAGGAGGATCAGGCGCTGCTTACGAATGTTCAGACGTTAATTTCTGGCCTTCACGCTCTTGAGGAAGGCGAATTCGCAATGGCGATAAAATTCGCTGAGCAATTATTGCTAGACGAAGCTACGCTCGAAGAGATGATTCTAATTCAAGGGAAGGCTAAGCTGATCGTGGAGGAAGCGACCGTTTTATTAGCAAAGCTCAGTGATTTGGCCGAAAAATATGAAGAAGCGGCCAGCTTAGAGGAAGAAGGACATTACGAAGAAGCGCTTGTCCTTGCCGAAGAGCTTAGAGCAGCAGATACTACCCATCCGGCGATAAAGGAAATCTTTCGCCAATCAGAGCAATTAATAGAAACGATAGCTGCACAGCAACCGAAGGGAGAAAAGGGGAGCGAGCCATCGTCCTCCTCAGGCGGTGCTACTAAGCAAGAAAAGGAAAATCAATCGTCTTCCTCAGGTGCCACCAAGCAGGAAAAGGAGAATCAATCATCTTCCGAAAACACGACAGATAAAGAAAACAGTGCGCTTTCGAAGGAGGAAGCTGAAAAAAAAGGTTGCGGCATTTGCCGAAATTCCTAATCATGAAAACGTGAAAGTCCAATATGATCATGACAATGACGAAGGTGAATGGGTGTATCAGGTTTTTGAGGTCATTATTGATCATTCTGAAACGAATGAAGGGCATACAGCTACATGGGGCTGGTACGCCATTAATCCGGAAAATGGCCAGATTACTGATCTATTGCAGTAGACGTTAGCAGGGTGAAACATCCTCACATGCGTCTCGAAGTACCTTTTTTTGCAAAGGAACTTTTTGCCTTCGCCGGGCACGAAATCGGAAGGGACAGGAAGAGGAAGAAAACGGAAGCAAGCTTGCTTCCGCTTCCAGAAATTAGCCTACGTTATTCAGCAGGATTTGACCAGATTATGCTTCAAAGGATGTACATCATTTTTCTAAATAATAAGGTGCTATTTTTCACTTAATAAGTAGCATTAGCAGCAAAAGGAAGCACCAATAATGATAAGCAAAATAAACAACACGACGACTAAGGCAAACCCTGTTCCACCTACATGTCCGCTCATTTTGACACCACCTTCCCTTACGGATATTACAAACTATGCACAAGAGTGACAAATGGCTATAGTCAAGTGCGGAGTTTATTCTATTTAACAGTAATTGAGGCGAAGTTATTTTGTTTCTGCTTTGAACAAAATTAACTTTAGTTGAATAATCCTCAGAAGTTGCCGTGAAATAATTGACAATTATTTTAAGAAAGAATACTGTAAAAGGGGAGTAAAGCCCGGTTCAAGGCAGATGAATGTCTAGGTTTATTTGCATAGCTGTTATGTATGCACACTTTTTTTAAGCGCAAACACTTCCAGTTAAGCGGGAGGGCGGGGCGAACTCTCGCCTAATTCTCGATATCTTTCAGCTTGCTATAGCGAGAGCCACGATTAACGAACGTTTGGGCTCTGGAATTGAAGTTGTGTATTGAATACATATGAAGGAGATGGTAAGCATGAAAATTGGATTAAGTTCCTATAGTTTGGTGCAAGCGTTTCAAAATGACTTTACCATTTTGGATGCGATAGGCTGGGTAAAGGAAAATGGTGGAGAGCATATTGAAATTGTCCCCATTGGCTTTGACCTTGAAAATCAGCCACAGCTCATTAATCAAATTCGTGAAAAGGCAGAGCAAACGGGTATTGACATTTCTAACTATGCCGTTTCAGGGAATATTGTCGATAAGGAAGGCGACGAAGTCGATGCAGAAATTGAGCGCTTAAAAAAAAGCAGGTTGATATAGCTGCGCAATTGGGGGCAAAGCTACTTCGCCATGATATCGCGTCGCGGCCAGCAACAGATACTTCAGCGAAGCGATTTGAAGCTGACTTTCCAGCGATCGTCAAGGCTTGTCGACAAGTTGCCGAATACGCAGAGAGCTATGGAATTACGACAAGTATAGAAAATCACGGCTTTTTCTTGCAGGCAGCAGAGCGGGTTCAACGCGTTATTGAAGCTGTCGGACGCGACAATTTCAAAACAACGCTTGATGTCGGCAACTTTCTTTGTGTTGATGAGGACCCTCTCGTTTCGGTACAAAATAACCTTCCATATGCTTCTATGGTTCATTTCAAGGATTTCTATGTACGCGAAGCGGATCGCTCTCCCGGTGAAGGCTGGTTTCAAAGTACTTTCGGCCGTTATTTGCGCGGGGCTATTGTTGGGCACGGAGATATTCCAATTCCAGAAGTCGTGAAACAGGTGAAGCAATCTGGTTATGATGGTTATATTTCGATCGAATTTGAAGGGATGGAGGATTGCAAAAAAAGGCTCGAGAATCGGGATGGAAAACGTTAAGCGTTTTTGGAATGAAGGCTAATTGTTTTTGCTAGATTAATAGGCTTACAGCGTTCAAGATACGATGGACGACGGAAGGAATAGGCAAGCTTTTCTGACTGTCCTTACGATATGAAGCGAAGCGCAAATGGGGTATGTCAATCAATTGAGGAAAAACCGCACTGCCCGCATTTCGGCTTGCTAAAACGAGCCTCGGCTCAAACAAGAAGAATCGTATAGCTAGAAGGGAAAGACGTTTTAGGGGGAGCGGAACTCGCTCAACAAGGATAGACGAAGCTGCTTCAAAGTCACGATTCTACTCCCCGAGAACAGCACCCTTGCTTCAAAATGAAGTAAGGGTGTCGATTTTGGTGTGGACATGTTCCTAGCATGGGCGAGGGACAAGGTTTTAAATTGATGAAAGCCAAATGGAAAACAGGAAGGGTTGTCGAATGAGTAAGAATATTCCAGCATCATTAACTAAATGGGTTGAAAAGGTAAAGGAACACTTTCCGAATGATCAAAAGCTGCAAACGATGTTTGAGCAGTGCTTTACGAATACATATACGACAACGTTAAAGCCGCAAGAAGATGGTACAACGTTCGTGATCACAGGTGATATCCCTGCGATGTGGCTCCGTGATTCGGCTGCCCAAGTCCGTCCTTATTTAATCGTTGCTGAAGAGGACGAGGCAATGGCAGACTTGATTGAAGGCGTTGTACGTCGCCAATTTCATTATATTACAGCTGATCCGTATGCAAATGCCTTTAATGAAAGCGAGAATGGTCATGGTCATCAAGATGATGTAACTGAGATGTCACCAATTGTTTGGGAAAGAAAATACGAAATTGACTCCCTTTGTTACCCTATTCAGCTTGGTTATTTGCTATGGAAAGCTACTGGTAGAACAAGCTATTTTGATCAGACATTTGAACTAGCATTGCAAACGATTTTAAAGCTATGGAAAGTCGAGCAGCATCATGAGACGAAGTCACCCTATTCCTTTGAGCGAATGAACGTCCGCCAATCCGATACGCTGAATCGACAAGGAAAGGGGTCAAAAACAAGCTACACGGGGATGACTTGGAGCGGTTTTAGGCCGAGTGACGATGCTTGCCTTTACGGCTACCTCGTCCCGGCGAATATGTTTGCCGTTGTCGTACTAGGGTATGCGGCGGAGATTTGTGAGCAGGTGCTGCAAAACGACGAGAGGAAGAAAGAGTGTCTTGAATTAGCAGCTGAAATAAAAAAAGGGATCGAACAATACGCCGTTTTTAATCATCCAATTCACGGGGAAATGTATGCTTATGAAACGGACGGACTCGGACGGTATCACTTCATGGATGATGCCAATGTGCCAAGCCTCATGGCGGCCCCTTACCTTGGCTGGTGTGATTATTCTGATCAAACGTATTTGCAAACTAGAAGCTTTCTTTTGAGTAGAGACAACCCTTATTACTATGAAGGTAAACAAGCAAGGGGAATCGGCAGCCTCATACGCCAGACCACTACATTTGGCATATTGCATTAGCGATCCAAGGGATGACGACGACGAATAAGGAAGAAAAAGAGCGGATTTTAGAGACGTTTAAAAGAACAGACGGTGGTACCAATTTTATGCATGAAGGCTTTGACGCCGATCGGCCTGAGGAATTCACTCGCGACTGGTTTTCCTGGTCCAATTCGATGTTCAGTGAATTCGTTCTTAGCTTATGTGGGTATGCAGTCAAAGGCAGCCCGCTTTCCGAACAACTGAAGTAACAAGTAGAAAAGCGCCGATTTTGGCGCTTTTCTTACGCTTGAGATCGATAAAGGGCTGAGCGTTACGGAGAAAAGTTAAGTGCCAATCGCTAATTCATTAAACGGAAGGGGCATTTGGTAGAGGTGGGCTTTTTCTCGTTTGACTCGGCATAAAAGGATTAAGGACAATGATCTAATAGCCCTCGTCTTCTAATAAAAGTGCCGACAGGAATGTCATAGTGCCCGTTGATGCCAAAATAAATGCAGGAGGTGTCTCAGCTTGGATTTCAAGCTCTTGAAGTTCTTGAACTCCTTAAAACCTGTTTTCGAATGTGATAGACCTTGATAATACGAAAAAGCCCCCTTTTAGCATGCTCATCGCTTGCATGAAAGGGGGACAATGTTTTTTTTCTGCTCAGCTATGCGACGTGATCCCAGCCGTTAATGTCTTCCTCAAGCGGCAGGTTGCGAGCCGTGCTTCTTTGGCTGCGTGATAGAAAATGACCGTAATGGCAACTGTGACTAGCGCTCCAACAATATAGGAGGTCGTCATCGAAAGTCCGAGGCCGATCGGTGCATTGAGAATATAGGTCGCGGTCGTCATCGTCATAAAAATTCCCGGTATCATTGCGATCCAGTAATTTTTTTTAGCAACGAATAAATACATAGCCCCTACCCAAAGAGCGATCACAGCTGTCGACTGGTTTGCCCAAGAAAAATATCTCCAAAGAATGGTAAAATCAACAGTCGTCAAGAAAATAGAAATCACGAACATCGGCAATGCGATATAAAGCCGGCTTAATACTTTCTTTTGCGGGTACTTAATATAGTCAGCGATAATCATTCTGGCACTCCGAAACGCCGTATCTCCGGAAGTGATGGGGAGAATAATGACCCCAAGAACAGCGATTGTCCCGATAACGGCGCCAAGCATTAACGTCGAAGCTTCGGCAACAACACCAGCAGTCCCTCCAGTAGCAAGCAGTTCATTTAAGCCGATCGGACCATTGAATAGACTCATAGCTGCAGCTGCCCATATCATCGCGATAATACCTTCTGCGATCATCATTCCGTAAAAGATTTTGCGACCTTGCTTTTCGTTTTGTGTCGTACGAGAAATAATCGGGGTCTGTGTTGCATGGAAGCCAGAGAGAGCCCCACAGGAAATCGTTAAAAATAGCAATGGGAATATCGCAATATTTTCGGGATGAAGGTTGGTTAATGTAAGCTCCGGAATCGGTGCTCCGGTTAAAACGAGACCGCCGCCAACTCCAAGTGCGCTAATCAATAGAAGAGCTCCAAAAATCGGATAGAATCGGCCGATAATTTTATCGATCGGAAGTAATGTAGCCAAAATATAATAAATAAAAATGGCGGCAACGATTAAGATTAGTGGTGCGCTTCCACCGAATAAGTTGAACAGAAGTTCAGCCGGTGCACTAACAAAGACAGTTCCTACTAATAATAAAAGCAGAATCGCAAAAGCATTGACTACATGCTTCATCGCTTTGCCTAAAAACTTTCCGGCTAGCTCTGGTAGATGAGCACCTCCATTGCGAATCGAGATCATTCCAGTCAAGTAATCGTGAACAGCACCGGCGAAAATACAGCCGACGACAATCCAGATGAAGGCGACAGGCCCATAAAGGCACCCATGATTGGACCGAAAATTGGTCCAACGCCAGCAATATTCAAGAGCTGAATTAACGAATTCCTCTTCGTACCCATCGGTAAGTAATCGACGTTATCTTGATTTGTATAGGCCGGAGTGGTTCTTCCTTCCTTTACACCAAATATTTTTTCGACTAGCTTGCCATACGTAAAGTAGCCGACAATTAATAGTAAAATTCCGCCAAGAAAGGTATACATTAGCGTTCCTCCTAAAAGGTTAAAAATGAATACGTTTACATGAAGTATAGCGGATTTAGTAGAAAGGAAGAGCGCTTTGAGATTAAGATGTCAATATTGGGGGATAACATGCAGCTCATCAGGCTTAACATGCAACTTTCTATTGCGGTGTCAAGCTCTATAGCTCGAGCTTAGAACGGAGCGGCTTAATATAATTTCGACTCACTGAAAGCATTTCATCACTTCCTTCTAATTCGAGCTGATATGCTCCATTGAACCAAGGCGTTAGGCGAGCGACATACGTTAAGTTGACGAGGTAGCTCTTGTGTATGCGAAAAAACGAATAGGAAGTCAAACGGCATTCGAGTTCCTTAAGCGGCGTTTTCGTCTCATATATTTTTCGTTTTGTTATGATCTTCGATAGTTTCCCATCCCGATAAATATAAAGAATATTAGCAGGCTCAAGGTATAGAATTTCCCCCTCTGCTTCAACAGCGAGCTTTCCAGTTGGCTTGCTTTGCGCGCTTTCAAAGGAAGCCAACAGCCTTTTCTCGATCCGTTCCACCGTTTGCTGCAGCTGCTCTTCATCATAAGGCTTTAATAAATAATCAATCGCCTCATAACGAAAGGCTTCAGCGGCAAATTGAGGGTAGGCTGTCGCAAAGACGATCAAAGGCACTTTCTTTATTTTCGTCAATGATTGCGCCGTATCCATACCATTCATTTTTGGCATTTCAATATCCAAAAAGACGAGATCCGGCTGAAGCTGGATAGCTTTCATCACTGCACATTCACCCGAATCAGCTTCACCGATAATACGAATTGATGAGAACGACTGGAGCAAATGCTTAAGCTCATCTCGATTATACCGTTCATCATCGACGATTAATGTTTTAATTGTTTTTTGCATGAATGAGCTCCTCCGTTTGTGGGATCGTAAAGCTGACGGTTGTACCTTGCTCGGGCTTACTGCTTATTTGCAACTCGGATTTATCGCCAAACATCATTCTTAACCTTCTGTTCACATTGTATAAGGCCATACCGCTCCCGGATTTAGATGGCAGTGTAGTTTTTCCTAGCTTATGCAATCGCTCCTCGTCAATACCTTGTCCATTATCGGTCACGGAAACCTCTACCGCCTCGTTCAGCTGTTTAATCTGTATTTCAATTGTACAATGCGTCCTTTTGTTGTTAATTCCATGCTTAATCGCATTTTCGACAATTGGCTGTAAAGTGAGGGGAGGGACGCGGACATCAAGAGTGCATGACGCAATATCGTAAGTCACCGACAGCCTGTCGATAAAACGAGCTTCTTCGATATCAAGATAGGCTTTTACGTGCTTTAATTCCTGTTCTAGCGCAGTCATCTTTTCGGTCGTTGCCGTTAGGTTTTGTCTGAAAAAATGAGAGAGAGCGAGTAGGAGTCTTCGCGCTTTTATTTGGTCAAGCCTTATGAGTGAAGCGATCGTATTTAATGAGTTAAAGAGAAAATGCGGACTGATTTGTGCTTGAAGCGCGTTAATTTCTGCCTCCTTGGCGAGCTGGTATGCCTTATCCGCTTCAGCGATTTCTAACTGATTGCTTAGCAGTGAACTGAGTCCAGAAATCATCTCCATCGCAAGCTTGTTGATCTCTTTCTCCGAATGAAAATAAAACTTTAACGTACCGATCGTTTCCTCCCTTTGCTTTAATGGAGCAATGACAGCTGCACTGAGAGGACAATCCTTTTTCTGACAGTGAATACTCTCCTTTGTTGAAACGAGTAGCTGCCCTGTTAGGATAACATCCCGTGTCGCTTGTGTTTGAATCGGCTGTGCGGTTCGGTGATGATCGCTGCCGGCCCCGATGTGAGCCAAAATTTCGGTTTTGTTCGTCATTGCAACGGCGCTTGCTGGAATTTCGTCATGCAAAATCTTGCAGACAACCGTTGCAGAGTCTGGCTGAAGTCCTTTTCTGAGATAGGCGAGCGTCCTGTCAGCGATGCGTAGCGTTTTCTGCGTTTGAACTGCCGCTGCTTTTTCTTCCTCACTGACGACATTTTTAATAATAAGTAAAAAAAAGTGCGCACCCAAGCCCATTGGCGACGACCATTGGTACGCCAATATGTGCAACGAGTGTCAGAGCTTGTTCGAAGGGTCTTGAAAGCAGGAGAATAATCGCCATTTGCAATGTTTCAGCCATCGAAGCAACTAGAAAGGCGGTTGTCAGCTTAATATGCTTACTTTTACGAAAAAAATACTCCAGAAATAAAGCCGGCAATTATCGTGGCAAAGCCACAGGAAAATGCGGTGAAGCCGCCTAAGGTAAAACGATGAATGCCTGCGATTAACCCTGCACCGATCCCAACACGATAGCCACCGAGCAGCCCGCCCAGTACAGCACCAATCACTCTAAAATTGGCAATTGCTTCTTCAGGCTCAAGCCTGACAGCCCAGCGATCGATATAACGCGTTTCCGTGTCAAATGATAAACCCGAATACGTACCGATAATACCAAATAAACCAAAAAAAATAATCGCAATATATTGTTGGCTTTGTGACATATGCTCTTGAGTCATGTCACGGAAGAAGCGGAATCTAGTCAAAATAAAAGCGATCATGACTATAATGCCAAGACGCTCTAACATTGTAACCAGTAACTCAATCATCGACAACATCCTTATTGAACAACGCTGGTCAAATTATACCACAATAATTGACAGAACATACAGTGGAGTTTTTTCAGTCTGCAGCAACAGCAAAAGGGCCGTACGTGCCTCTTTATCGCTTGTTTTATCATACCTGTCCAAGAGCAGAAGAATGCTCGCAAAGTAATTGGTCTCGAATGGGAAGAGAAAAATCAGCACCTCGTTAAAGATTTGGATTGGGTTCGTGAGACGGAAGAGAGGTACATTAATTAACTTTTTGGGAGAAAAGAAAAATATTTAAATAAAATCCTATATTTCCCAGTGGTTTAGGGGTGCCGTACCGTCAGGAAAACGCAAATTTACAACGCTAGACGCATTTTCCTGACGGTACCCTATTCGCAGTTAAGAAGGCCTAACTATAAATCTTAATAATAAATCGACTTTTGGCATGTGATAATTTTCATCTCCGTTAATATTCAACGTCATTAGCCCAGCCAGAATGGATAAATAGCCTGATATTAGTTCGCTAGGATTTTCTGCTGCAAATTCCCCTTTCTCCTGTCCTTCAATGAATAGAGGTTCCAATATGTCGATGTAAGTCTGTATTGAATTTTCCTCAATTAGCTCTTTGGCCTTTATTGGTACTTCGTCAGACGTACGGGCGTGATGCATCAACATGAAATAAAGTTGGGAGCCTTCATTGAGGATGTCAGTAGTTAACGTTTTTATTTTATCTAAAGGCGTTCCAGGTAGTTGATAGATACTCTTGATGCCGGCAATAGATTCTTCTGTTGCTTGCTGAACGATTGTAGTAAAAAGTTCATCTTTGGAATGAAAATAGCGGTAGAGAAGCCCAGTACTTATTCCAGCTTCACTAGCAATCATACTCATTTTCGTGCCTATAATTCCCCGGCGGGCAAAGACCTTAAGACCCGCTACTATAATTTGTTCTTTTCGTTCATCACGAATTTGCTGTAATTGTTCTTCGTTTAAAGGTGCAATGATGTTTCACTCCTTATAATTATTCATTATGATTGTGCATTCAAATGTTCAAAGGCTGTTGAGGGAAAGGAAGGTATTATCTCAGACAATTGTTCCTCAAGAGTCTGGCCACATGCCTTTGAGAGTTCATCGAGCAATTCTTTGCTTTCAGAAGAGTCCTCTTCGGAAGCAAGAATGGAAGAGAGCATTTCCGAATTAACTATTTGCTCTAACGGTAACAGTAAAGTATTCACCGCCCAATACAAACTATAACGCTCAAAATTACGTTTGGTAGTGGCATGTTTAATATACAATGCAAAGTATTTTTGAGCAAATTCAATGCTTTTCAGCGGTTTGCCCACATAGGATACTCTTTGCCATGGTAGATCAGCAGCACAATTCAACCACCAGGCAGGTTCAACAATTTCATTCATTTTTTTGAGTATGTTTCGTTCAAAATAAGGCGAAGGACGCTTATGTTGTTCGTGTAAGCAGGACTCTAACATTTCTACTTCTATTGCAGCCATTGAAATTCCTTGGCCAAAAATTGGATCAAAATTGCAGAAGGCATCTCCTAATACTAACAACCCTGATGGCCATCGCTCCATTTCTTCAAAATGATGACGGAATAATTCAGTAATTCTATAACCTCTAGGAGCTGTAATTGGCTCAAGCTCTTGCAGCACTTCAGCTATTAATGGGTCGGCAAGCTTTGCAACCTCTTGTTCATACTCATCGACATTCACGGTTGGATAATGCCCGCCAGGACTGTAAAGGACTGTTTCAGCGATGTTGTTTTCAATGGTGGAAAATACTCCGGTTAAAGTCTTATTAGACGGGTCTCCTGCAATTCGAATAACATCCCACTTTTCTGAAAAATGAGAGGGGATCCTGTAATGGCGGGTGCTATAACCAAGCGAGACTTTGAGAATATCGGGATTTGGAACATCAAATCGAGATCCTGTAGCCAATTTGCCAATTTAGAGAAACGACCACTAGTATCAATGACTATGTCTGCATCCAGTTGTTTCTGTTGACCTTGTTGTTTTCGTTCCCGCACATGGACACCTGTTACAGCTGTTTGATCTGATGACATAAGCAAGCCGATTACGTTAACCTTAGTAAGAAATTTAATATTGGAAATCTCTTTCACGCGCTGACGGCATACCCACTCAAATAGAGCTCTGCTAAATGTTGCATTATTATCTGTGTTGGTCATGACAAGGGAGCCGTATTGATTGATCTGGTGAACCATTTTATTCTGTGTGGATGGGGCTCCGCAAGTGAGTAATTCATTATTAAATCCAGGGAATAGCCGTTCCGTTATCATTTTACCTCTAGGAGTAAATCGATGTGGATGGAAAGCTTGAGGAGTGCCTGCGCGAATTTCGGGTTTCACAGGTAAATCATCTTTTTCAATGATAAGCACTTCTGCATAATAATCAGAAAGTACTCTTGCAGAGAGTAGTCCTGCCATTCCACCGCCAATCACAATCGCTTTTTCCCAATTAACTGTTTTGAGCATAATCATAACCTCCATTAATAAATTAATTGCTTCATGTGAAAAGGTAACTCATAGATGAATGAACAGTTCATTCATTAATAAATTAAATGATATTATCTAAAATGTCAACAAAAAAATATCATCCCTAAATGGCTAAGTCGCAAATCTAATTTAAATTGATTGCATTAACATAATAATTTGCATTAACACCAAAAGGTGTTATAATCGTTTTATAACACCTTTTGGTGTTAATTGAAATGTGGAGGTATTCGTTATGCAAACACAGAAATCATTACCGGAAATCCGTAAAGTGGTCGTACTTAATGCTCCGATTGAAAAAGTATGGGATGCTGTTGCAACATCAGAAGGTATTGCAGCTTGGTGGATGTCAAATACTTTCGAACCTGTTTTGGGAAAGGAGTTTATTCTTCATGCAGGTCCATACGGTGACTCTCCTTGTAAAGTAACTGAGCTCGATCCTCCGAACCGTGTCAGCTTCGACTGGGATGAGGAATGGCATCTTACCTTTGAATTGAAAAAAATTAGCAGGGGGCAAAACAGAGTTTACCCTTATTCATTCTGGCTGGAAGTCAGAAAAGTCAAAAGTTCGTGAGACTATGGACGGCGGTTGGGAAAAAAATCGTCAAAGAGAATCTCCCCAAATATATCGAGCATAAATGGGCTCATCTTTGTCAAAGCACGATGTATTTCAAGCCATTGCCGACCCTACCCGTCGCAAGCTGTTAAAATTGCTTGCTAATAAAGAAATGTCGATTGCCGCCATTACGGAATGCTTCCCGATAAGCCGTACGGCCGTTAACAAACATCTGCATGTTCTTTTTGAAGCTGGTCTTGTCATTAGGCGGAAGGCTGGACAGGAAACACGGTATAGGCTTCAGCCAGAACCACTGGTCACATTAAAGGATTGGCTTGAATTTTTCGAACAATACTGGGATGGAAAACTGTCTGCTCTTAAAGAGTATGTAGAGGACGATAACGAGTCGGATTGATTATTAGGAAAAGTTCTGAGAAGACAAGCTTCAGAAATTACCGACGGAATAAAATGAATTGCTAAGTCCGTTTATTTATGCGCAGGCTCTTCTTTGAAGGCGGGCCATCGTGCAGTAAATGTACAATCTTAAGATCGAGCATTTAAAAGCTATTGAAGCCATCGCCCTGAGGTTGAATATGCTGGCTGTTAACTACGATTGTCGTCATCACTAACGGCCATTTCAAGCACCAATCTAACAATAACAAGCCCACTATATAGTAGATGTCAGGGGGGTTCAGGAAAGAATAAAAAGAAACCTGCAAATAATTAAGCAGGTTTCTTTTTATATTGTAATTCAAATGATTTCTTTGACGCCCTTTGTATAAGCAGAAGTAAAAAAGTCATCAGAACAGCAAGCCCGAACATGACCCATAGGGTTGTTTGTACGGGATATTGATCAAGCAGGCTTCCGGCAAATCGAGGTATTACAGCACCGCCAAGTCCCCCCATAGCAATTAAAATGCTAGTAGTTCTATCTTCGAGACCTGGAATGCCTTCGTTAACAACTAAGAGCCTAAAGAGAAAATTCCCCCCATTATAAAGCCGGCAATGAAAATGATGATAAAGCTAAAAGTAGCATTCTGGGAGGCAGCAAATAAACCGATAGTTAACATTTGCCCCACAACCGTTATGGAAAACAACTTCCAAATTCCGACTCTATTTACAGCGAAAATCATGACTAATCTTCCTAATGTCATCGCTCCCCAAAAGACTGTGATACTTAAAGCTAAAGTTGAGCTCGATAAGTCAGATGTCAATGCTAAAATGGAAGGTAAATAATTTGGAAATGTCATTTCTAATCCAACATATAGAAAGAAAAAAAACACGCTCCTAACGCTAGTAATGGAAAAGATAACTTTGAATACTTAATTGGTGGGGCATTATTAGTATTCGATTTTTCCGTATGTTTATTTTTAAGGATATATTCATATTTGCCAAAACGGACAAAAAAACCATAATAGAAAACTAACGCTAACTAAAATTGAAACAATGAGAAAAATAGAATTCCAATTGCCTGTTGCGATGAGAAGAGCTGCGACGATTGGAATCGTCAATGCTCCAATGCCAAAACATAGTTCAGTTAAAACCATAATAGAGGCTTTTCTATTTTTCAATTCTGCTATAATCATACCTGCCAGCAACGTTTCTATAATTCCAAATCCTGCTCCTCCAAATGGAATAACTGTTAATAGCCAGTTCCAAGGTATTAATGAATATAAGAAAAACTGTACAGTTGCGAACATAATCATGGCGATCAAGAGCGTAAACCGTCTCCCTATTTTCTTTATAAGGTAAGGGGTTAGTATAACACCTACTAAAAAACCCATGAACTGATTCATTATTAGTTGTCCACCGTCACTATAACTTAAACGATAGTAATTAATCATGGGTTCTAAAACCGTCCCAATAATTATATGGCCAACACCGGTTAGGAGATATGCAAAACAAGCTAACCCAATTAATCTCTTCACTTTAGAAAACTCCTCTCAGGACCCACTACTTCAGCAATGGAGCTTATGTTTGTTTTTTGTCCAACTGATACTGTAAATGTTTGCAAATCTAATAGTCCGTAATTGTGTTTACATTTTTAGCATTTGAGCTTGTTTTTAACAATCAATATTTTAACACCTCTAGTAAAAATGATCATAATAATACGACCCAGAATGTTTACTATGTAAATTGATTTAACAAATATACTTGAATCAATTTCATCATTCAATGATTGAGTGTCAAATCCGAACACGATCATTTGATCATTGATTTCCACTCTAGGTGGTCGCTTTCCGCGGGCGGCTGGTAAGCCTTCGTCGGGCAAAGCCCTCCTAGTTTTACCGGGGCCTTTTCTCCCGCAGGAGTCGACCACCTGCCGTTCCGATCTTTACAATGGCCATTTAACATAGCGAACCATTCTGTGTATGTCGGCTAATGATCTTCGCATTTATTTCTGAAATAGGCATTTATGAAATTGACTCACTTTTATAAATAGTTAAATAAACCACGCAAAGACCTCTTTGTTTATGGGAACTAAACAATTCGCTTCAGACTTGATATCTCGAATAAACACCCTTCTTCATTCACACTGAGACAATAAGCATGCCACAGAACGGATACGCCTCCTCTTACGAACTTTTTGAGCACCACGGCATCATTAATACGAAGGGAATTTCGCTGAGTGCGGCGAATTTGAAACTAATTGTACAGCTTGTACGTAAATTGTTACACAGAAGTCTTATGGAGGGATGAACATGAAAAAAGCAAGCATTTGGGCAGCTGTGATTGTCGTTGGCATTATAGCGGGATTATTTATTTGGTATTTTAGTACAGCATCAGGGCAGCGTGCTGTAAAAAATTGGCAGTCAAACAATGCCGGGGGAATAGAAAGGGTTGTCAAAGTTTACAGTGATAGCGGAGAACTACTTGAGCAATATGAAGGGAAAATTGATATTCAGGACACAGAATACGGAAACAAAATCTTATTCGATTTGGATGGCAAGCGAATTGTTATTTATAACGGAACCGTCATAGCCGAAGAGCAATAGTTTTCGATCCAGTTCCCTAGATTGTCGGCTAATTTGCTATACTTAGTAAGAGCGCATGCGAAAATGAGCTCACTTCACAGTTCATGACGAATAAAAAATCACCGAGTATAGTCGTGGTCATTTCGTTCCTGTCATCTACATTGCGTTCAAGATTTCAAACGGGATTGGATCGATAAGGGGTTCGCATGTGTATGGAAGTGAAGACTTGGATTGATTATGACTTTTTCTACTATGATCGTGTAGGAGAACGGTTGACCTATCGATAAAGTCTATACTTACAATCAGGTGAAATCAACACTTGGCGAAAGAAGAGCTCACGAAGGGGAGCTAACGCCTGTCATGACTAGGAGCATATCAGAACGATCGACGACTTGTATTTCGAGTATTGACGGGGGAGAGGGGTATGTTATTTCATGCGAATTTGGCTTATTGTATATATGGGATGCATGCTTTTCCTTTTTGGATGTGCTCTGGAAATGCAAGAGAGAATGAATGACGGGGGAAAGGAGATAGGTGCGATGAATGAACAATTGCTTCAAGCAGCAGCAAATCAGGACACGGCCAAAGTAAAGCAGTTGATAAAGGAAGGTGCTACGCTTGACATCCAGGACGGCGAAGGAAGAACAGCGTTAATGATTGCCACCTATAATAACGACTTGACGACTGCGAGAGCGCTTGTGGACGCAGGAGCGGATGTGAACATTCAAGATAAGATAAAAAATAGCCCATTTTTGTATGCGGGAGCACAAGGGTACCTCGATATTTTAAAGTTGACGATCGATGCTGGTGCCGATCCGTCGATTACAAATCGATTTGGGGGAATTGCATTAATTCCTGCCGCCGAGCACGGCTATGTCGAAGTGGTGAAAGAGCTTTTGACGAATACTGACAGCGATGTTAACCATATTAATAATCTCGGCTGGACGGCATTGCTAGAGGCGATTATTTTAAATGACGGCGGTGAAAAGCAGCAGGAAACGATTCAATTATTAATCAAACACGGGGCGGATGTGAACATTTCCGACAACGATGGAGTCAGCCCTTTAAAGCATGCCCGCGAAAGAGGCTTTAAGGAAATTGAACAGCTCTTGCTCGAAGCTGGGGCCAATTAGCCGACTTCACACGATCTTCGAAGGACGACTAATTAAATAGCAAAAGTGAACAGATTATTGGAGGAGAAATTGATGAAAGAAACAATTAAGGTTGGTATCGTCGGTTACGGAAATTTAGGCAGGGGAGCTGAAGCAGCTATTCAGCAACAACCGGATATGAAGCTTGTCGCTGTGTTTACAAGGCGCGAGCCGAGCCTGGTCCATGTGTTGGATCCGGAAGTCAAAGTGTTGCCGATCGAAGCTGCAAAGGATTATACAAATACTATCGATGTCATGATTTTATGTGGTGGTTCAGCCACTGATCTTCCTGAACAAGTGCCTTTTTTTTGCTGAAATGTTTCATACAGTCGATAGCTACGATACACATGCGAAGATCCCGGAATTCTTTGAATCTGTCGACCGAGTGGCGAAAGCGAGTGGGAAGATAAGCATTATATCGGTTGGCTGGGATCCGGGTCTTTTCTCCATTAATCGGGTCATGTCAGAAGCGATATTACCGGAAGGGGATACATATACATTTTGGGGGAAAGGCTTGAGCCAAGGACATTCAGATGCTGTGAGAAGAGTAGAGGGTGTAAAACATGGCGTTCAATATACAATCCCGTCAGAAGATGCGATAAATCGGGTAAGGAACGGGGAAAACCCTACATTATCAAATAGTGAAAAGCACAAGCGGGAATGTTATATTGTGGCGGAAGAAGAAGCCGATCGGGCCAAGATAGAACAAACCATTAAGTCGATGCCGAACTATTTTGCCGAATACGAAACGACGGTCAATTTCATTACAGAAGACGAATTGAAAAGAAATCATGCTCAGATGCCGCATGGCGGATTCGTGATTCGGAGTGGAAAAACGGGTCAGGCTCATCAGCAGCAAAACATAGAGTTCAGCTTGAATTTAAGCAGTAATCCAGAATTTACGGCGAGCGTATTGACAGCCTATGCAAGAGCGGCTTTTCGTATGAGCAAAGAGGGTCAGGTAGGAGCTAAAACAGTGTACGATGTGGCCCCTGGTTACATCTCTCCGAAATCAATGGCCGAATTACGCAAAAATTACTTATAATCTTAACTAGGTGGCAAGCTCTTCTTCGACTTTGTCATGAAATCAATAAGGCTTCACTATTCAGAGGCAGAGGCAAGCTCTGTCATAATAGTGGAGCCTTTTTTTTGTCATTCGAATGTCAAGGTTAATTTACCGTAATCCTCGAGTATCGTCATTAATTAAATCTCTTTTTAAAAGGGAAGCTTGTCGCAACCGATACTCAACTGTTTGGCTACGTTTATTCGATGTGACTATTTCCGGTTTCCCCAGTTTGTTACTCGATGTTTATCTCTTCTGGCAATTTATTTGGTGCACTCGGAACGGTACGCGGTTCATTATTAATCGATTCAGAGGAATAAATTAAAACGACCATTTGTCCTCCGTATGTACGGGCTCTGATTAAAATAGGCTGGTTCAGTTTATTTTTAAAAACAAAATCGGGTCCATACCAGCTAACTGTAGCGTCTCGACCGGGTGGCACGTAAGGGACGCGCCTGCTATGGGCATAACGTTGTACAATGTCCAGCCCTGCCTTGTCGACAGCGTTAAATAGCGTGGAGGAAACTTGACAGATGCCCCCACCTATTCCTTCGGCTAATTCTCCCTTAACGATAACCGGTGCTGACAAGTATCCCCTCTCCGCCGTCCTCTTTCCGACTACTTTGTTAAACGAGAAAGTCTCACCAGGAAAAACAACGTGGTTGTTAATTGCTTCTGTTGCAAGGGAAATATTGTGCGAACGCTCTTTGTTAAAGGAATTAAAATAAGTCACATACCGACCAATTTGCTGTGTTCGGATATCGGCCAGTACTTCACTATCGACTTTTGGATAAACGGTTAACCTTGGAACCTCTATTTCAGCTGGGCGATTATCATAAAAGTAAGTCATAAAAAAACTCTTTAAAAGTCCGATGAGCAAGCTTATACCCAACCTGTTCGGCGACAATGTTTTCGTGGCGATCAATGAAGCATTTTCCGGTTCCTGATACACTTGTTCTTCTATCGTTTCTACGAGCTGAAGATACTTTTCGTTATTCAGAACTAAATTGCCGAAGAAGGAATCCTTGAAATCCCTGCGATTGACGGTAGCAACCGTTTGCTCATCTAGCGTTAATGTTAAGTCGTCAGTGACATCAATAAATGGAAAAAACAAAAAGAATAGTATCAAATACGGATATCTCATGAGCATGAATACCCCCCTTATTCTTTTAGTATGAGTAGGATTAGGGAGTTTCATGTGAAGAAAAATATCGGAGTTTTTACACTGCTAAAAAGGATTTGAAGCCATTGTTTTCCTCTTCTTTTAGGCTAAGACAAACGTGTGCTCTTGATGACTGATGATGTTTACGGGAACACCAAATCATTCGCACGAACGGAAGGTTAATTGGACTATTTGTGACATTTTCCTTAATTTAGAAGAAATGTTCGTTTGAAAATATAGGACATTTGATTCAAATTCAGATTATTCAATGTTTTGTAGTTTGAGATCATACAAGAAAAGGAATATCAACAAAGACGATTTCCAAAAGGAGGCAAATGATGAAAAAAGTTCGTCTTATCCCTTATAAGCAGGAAGAAATGGTTACTGCGTTATCTGAGGTACCTCAAGGAATCGAGTTGATAGAAGCTCCCGCCTTATGGGAGGCTTCGAACAAAGGAGCGGGACAAATCGTTGCCGTTATTGATACGGGTTGCCAAATCGATCATCCTGATTTGGAGGAACGTGTCATCGGGGGACGAAATTTCACTTCCGATTACAACGGAGACGAAGCTAATTTTGCTGACAATAACGGCCATGGAACACATGTAGCAGGCACGATTGCTGCTTCCGAAACAGGCAGTGGCGTTGTTGGAGTTGCTCCTCAAGCGTCCCTATTCATTTTGAAAGCGCTGAGCGAAGACGGTAGTGGCCAGATCGAATGGATTATTGACGCAATTCGCTATGCAGTTGATTGGAGGGGCCCAGGCGATGAACGGATCCGGGTGATTTCGATGTCGCTTGGAGGACCTCAGGATGTAGAAGAGCTCCACGAAGCTATACAGTACGCAATCGACAAAAACGTCTCCATCGTATGTGCTGCTGGCAATGAAGGAGATGGCCGAGAAGATACGGACGAGTTCGCGTTTCCGGCTGCTTATAATGAGGTGATCGCGGTAGGGGCGGTGAATGATGAGCGAGAATTAACCGAATTCACGAATACGAATACCGAAATCGACCTTGTCGCTCCAGGTGTCAATATTTTGTCGACGTTTTTAAAGGGAGAATATGCAAGGCTGACAGGTACCTCGATGGCTGCGCCCCATGTATCAGGTGCTCTGGCTTTGCTAATTAACTTAACAGAGGGCGAATTTAATCGTCAGCTGTCTGAAGCGGAAATATATGGCCAGCTTATTCGGCGAACGACTCCGATTGGCTATTCGAAGCAAGCGGAAGGCAACGGCTTTTTAACCCTTGCACTCGTTGACCGAATTTCAGGTCAATTTGACCTTTCCGAAAATACAGCGCAGCAGAGTTAGAGATATTTTATTAGTCAGTTTTGCTACGAGCTACTGTTCTCGATAACTGATTGGCGTTCTTTCGCAAAATGCATGCTAAAGAGAGAGTGCACAGGCAATTATTAGTAATGCTTTCAAATTGCAAAATCTATCGGGTCACACGTGCAATGTCAATTCACAATACGGTGGACCTAGTCATAGGTTGCTCTCTCTCCAGGCGTCCTGGTGTATGCTGCTGCTCCGACCGAGCAGCAGCTCATTTTTATTATGACTCAAACATGCATGAGGGAGCGGACGATATTTTTTACAGCTGTTGCCATGTGTTAAGGTGATTTCATATATAGTTTATAGAACGTATAATGTTTTTGGTTGAACCATTATTTTGATCGGCGTTTCAGCGACAATTTCTCCGTCTCCATGAGCAATCATCGGCGAATCTGAGAGGATTTCAACTTCGCTAGCTTTTAGTAGCGTAATGGAAGGGTGAGAGAGGTGCTTTCCTTTAAAAACAGACGGGAAGATGCGCAAAAGCTCCCACCGCGTTATTCCTTGAACAATACAAATATCGAATGCGCCATCATTATACTTTGCATCCGGGCAAATAAGCATACCGCCAGCGTAAAATGGAGAATTTGCTACTGCGATTAGCCATACTTTTTGAAAAGCGAGGTGCTTTTTATTCACTAATAATTCCACATTAGTGGCTGATAATAAAGCAGTACTTTTATGACGCCAATAATGTATGAGATTCCCCCCATGCGCACGAAGTTTAATGCTTTTTTTTGAATTTTGATTGATTGGTCGCCTTTGCCACTTGCCCGTCAAACCCAACCCCTGCTACTGAAGCAAAATAACTAGTGTTTATCTGCCCTACATCAATCGTCATACATTCATCATTCAATATTCGCTCCAAAGCTTGATCGAAATTTATCGGTATCCCTAATGCTCGACAAAAATCATTTCCCGAGCCTGCCGGAATGATTCCAAGTGGTATCGTCGAACCGATTAATCCATTAATGGCTTCGTGAACGGTTCCGTCTCCACCTACTACGATAATAACAGTAGCTTCATTACCGCTAATGTGCTCTTGAACAATTTGAGTGGCATGTTTAGCTCTTTGCGTAAAGTGAACACAGTAGTTAAGGTCCAATTCCTCTACCTTTTGTTTAATATGGGACCATATTTTAAGCGCTTTTCCGTTACCCGATACGCGATTCACAATAAAACAATACATTTGTCTCACCTATTTCTATTAAAAAAAATCGGTCGATACATTCGCCTCAGAATATTTGGCTAAATTGCGGCTAGAAGAGCTATAGCTGGAGTGAGTAAAATTTAATCTAAGTCTAGTTGAGCAACTGTAAGTAAAAGCATCAGGCGGATTCTTGACGTAACCTGATTCCCGGTACTGAAACGAGTTCACTGAATTAATGACAAGAGCCAATCCTTAAGATCTACAATTCGTAAGTTAGACGGAGTCGAATCGGTGCCACAAACGATCATAGACACTAAGGAATCTTGTTTGTGTAACCCGCCATGACTGGCACCGCCAACATGGGTAGGGGAGCCTTCACCGATGAATTCATGACCAGGCTTTGCACTGGTAATAATGTATTCGCCATCATGAGAGAAAAATGGAGAATATAGCCTTGCTAAAGCATCGGGGTAATCGCCGTATTTTATTTTGTTTTGAGCAATTTCGAGATCTAATATTTCCTCATTTCCTTCGACAGACCAGGACTGACCATACTCATCAACTAGCTCGCCATCGGGATAAAAATGCAAGTGTCCACGATGGAGCCCCGATGTAACGATCACCTCTTTACCCTTTCTATTGGCTATTACGTCTATTCGTTGATCTTGCTGCAAAAGACTTGCAATTTCATCTAATGGCACCTTCTCCGTGTCAAGACTATAGATAAATGACATTCTTTCATTGACACAAAGAACAACCTCGTCTTTTTGTGTAATACCACCTCTTAATTTTGCTATTTGGTAAGAGCTCAAAAGCTTTCTTAAGTCGATTAACGCATTATGACGATCGTTATCAATCCAAGCTTGACCGTTATCACCGAGAACAATCCAAATATTGTTATTTAATGCTTCATCCCACGATTGATAGTGATTAAGAACTTTTTGTAATTGCTTATCGACCTTCTCAATCCCTTTCACATCAACTCTGCCGTTTTTATGGACGCTTTGATCCAAATCAGGAAAGTAAGTGATCGTAAAAGGCGATAACTTATTATGTTTGATTAAATATAGTAATTCATTTGCAGAAAATCGATCGTTGAATCCGTATTTTTGCCAAAAGTAAGAATTCGACTTTAATGGATTTAGTCTACTCATCGCTCCATAAGAGAATTGATCGGGTGAATATGTCGCTAATTTCTTAGGTAAGCCTGTAAACAGAGAAAGAAGAAATGGTATATTCAATCGGCCAAGGTTGCTGCCTCTGTATAAAAGGGCGTTAATCGATGCGGATTCGATTTCCCTATCCTTTAATAGCTCATGTATCGTTTGCTGCTGCTTGCTTAAATGCTGATGATTCAAATTATAAAAAAATATCCTCCATCGATTGTTTGAGTCCCAGTTTAACAAGCTCTCTAACGTGACTCCCGTAATTAACGATCCTTTTCTCTTTTTGGTTATACCAAACTAAGCCGGGGACTTTATGTTTATCACAAGCAACACCAGTTAATAACGTACTGTCTACATTGACTGACATTGTCGGAAACGGACTAACAAGGTTAGTAAAATAACGGCCATTTTCAATAATAAATTGTAAGGCAGGTGCTTTTTCATGTTTAATTGCAGCCTGTATTGATTGATCCATCAATGTATCGATTAGTAGCATAATTACTCTTTTTTTTCTGAGGGGCTGATGTCATCATTTATTCACCTTTCCATGGCGCTTTTATTTACGTACTCTTATTATGGAACAGTTTAAAAATAATTATAAAATACAAATTAGGAGCCTTTTTTATTAAAAAAAAGTGTCGCTTGTAACGGTAAGTGATCAGAGGCCTTCGGTGTATGTGTTACAACCTTGGCATTGGTTATTCCGAGGCTTGGGCTCGCAAATATGTAGTCTAATCTTAAGCTGGGGCGGAATGCTGGATAAGTATAGCCTTTTCCATTTCCAGCCATTTGCCAAACGTCTTGAAATTGGCTAGTTATTTTTCTCCACCCTTTTGATCTAGGTGTCATATTAAAATCTCCCATAAGGATCGTTGGATAAGGAGATCTATTCAGTTCGTTCAAAACAAAATTAGTTTGCAAACGATGCAGAAAGGGATTCAGGCTAAAATGAGTGACACTGAATTGTACGAGCTTTTTATTTATTTGAATTGCCGTATTGAGAAGCGAGCGACCTTCCATGAAACCGGATAGGAAATCAAACGGCTGACTCGTTCTTGTTACAATCGGATAGCGTGATAAAATGGCATTGCCAAATTGTCTTAAGCTTGTTGTACGACTAGATTTTATCGAAAGAGATGGACTGAACGCCTGCTCCATATTTAGCTGCTTGGCCAGCCACTCGATTTGATCTTTATACGCGCTCCGTCTGGAGAACTGCTTGTCGACTTCGTTAAGACCGACAATGTCTGAATCGCTTCGGCTAATCAATTGAGCGATTCTGTCAACGTCGACCCGGTTATCAGTACCCCTACAATGATGAATATTATAGGTCATTACCTTGATTTCCAAGTGTCCTCACTCCGGACGTTAATAATTCTGATCAGGTCCGTCCAACTACTTATTTAATCGGCGGCTGTACCGAGTTCCCTACTCAAATTGGCAAAGGAACCTGCCTGATTCGTAGGAAAGGTTCATTCGGACGGCTCGGTCTTCGCTTGTTATTTATGTTTCAGTTGAGTAGTGCTTTGCGTAGTATTGCCTTACATGCATCGTCCGATTGGAGCTCAAAGTAATTGTTTTAAGTCAGCTCATAGGAACCTGCCGCTGGATTCTTCCTTCAATTCGACTAAAAATATTTTCAAGGCTTGGTCCTGTAATGGTTAACCCATGATTTTTTTAACCCAATAATCGCTTTAGCCGGGTTTTCTGATTGACGAACTAACTCAGCAACTGATTCAGCAAGTTCAATGGTTCCACATGGATAATTGATTTCCGTAGCTTGTATACCATCGATCCATGCATGAATATGAACAATCGCTCCAACTTCAGGATGTTCCTTGTAAATCATCCAATGCTCGATTGCATCAACAGACGCCCTTTTCGGAGTAACCTTCGGAGGTACGCTAACGTCCATATAGTTCCCTTTACTGTTATAGCCTTTAATGTAAAGCATATCTCTACCGGGCTCTGTCATATTGGCTTTGTTAATTCCGCTTGCACTCATCCAAAAATGATTTCGGTGACAGCGGGCGCTTAAATTTCCGTAGCTTAAGCCACCGATACCATATAACTTTTTTTTAAGTGCCGTAAATCTCTTCCAGTTAAATACTCGTCTAGTGGAAAAGGAGCGGGGAGCAAATCCATTTCGGCAAGCTTTTTCCCTGCTTGTGCTAATTGTTTTGTTACTTCATCGCCCTTCCATAAAGAACTGGGAAGATCGTCTGAAAATTTGTTGTCGATCACTAGTCTTGAACACGTAAGAGGCTCAAGTCTTGCATAGATTTCGTTAAAAAAACGACTGCGGATTATCGCGCTTCGAATACGTCATACGATAACATCCTTGTTCCGGTGTTAAAAAAATGAAGGCTCGTTTCATTTTCATGATGGCTTATGTATATGAAATGGTTTGATAATGAACGAATTAAAAAAAGGGTATACATCTTTGAAAATATGGTACGGTTTGTTGTGGTTCTCAAGTATGGAAATAACAAATGTAGCTTGAGCTTTACGTCGAAACGGACGAATTTTTCTTCCGAAATTGGATGAAACACTAGGCGAACAGGCTCGGTTGTTTCTTCTCTGTAGGTAAATCCGTTTTTTGAGAAGGTTTCAATTAAACCTTCAGTTAGCCATGTTAAAAAAAGGACTTGTCGGCGCTTCACTAATCATAAAGTTCTTCATGGTTTATTCGCCTCCTGTTAAAGGTGCTTCATGTTCAAAAACGACTTTTAGCGTGCTGTTAGAATGCTTCTTTGTAATCGTATCAAAGGCAGCGTGATAATTAGGTAGAGGAAAGCGGTGGGTAATTAATGCAGATAAATCGACTTTTCCTCTTTTCATTAGTTCAATTGCAATGTCAAGAGTACTCCTTTTCTTACCTTCAAATGTATGTGTACTATAGGCAAAACAGCCTTTGACTGTTAATTCGTTCAACCATACCGTCGTCCAGTCGACTTTTTTTCATTACGCTAGCAAGCCCGAGTAAAACAATGGTTTTGCCACTGTCAGTGAACCGCAGTGCATCGTCTACACTTCTTTTGTTGCCGACGCATTCGTAAACGACACTAGCTCCACCTTGAACGACCTTTGGTCCGAATAATGGCTTCAAAAGCTTAGCCTGAACAGCCTGCGCTGTCTTTAGAACATAGTCGTTATTTTTCGTTAAGTAAATGACTTGATCCGCACCTAAATGTTTTGCCATTTCCCCTTGAAAAGAGTGCTTGGCCAGTACCGTAATATTACATTCGAATTCAAGTGCTTTCAGTGCCGCTACGACACTTAACCCGATGACTCCTGCCCCAATAATCAAAACATGCTCTCCTATTTTAGGAGGGTGACGCAAGACCGCATGCAAAGCACAGCTAAACGGCTCAACTAAGACGCCGTTAAGATCATCAACTTCGTCAGGAAGGGGGAGTACTTGACTTTTATGCGCAACAAAATAAGGACTCCAGCTTCCACTCGTATTGTGACACGTTCCAATAAGTAGACCAGGCTCGACGGTTCCGATTGTTTTGTGCTTACATTGGTTTTCGTTCCCTTGCAAGCAGGCGGGGCAGCGGGGCTGGATTCCTCTGCTTTCACACGATAGTACAGGGTTCACGACGACCCTAGTGCCGCACTTAATGTGTGATGCATTTTTACCAACCTCTGAAATTTCACCGACAGCTTCGTGGCCGAGCGTACATGGAAAGGAAGCAAAAGGAGAAGTCGCCGGGCTATCATGAAGAAAAAGTAAGTTGATGTCACTTCCACAAATACCACCGTACTTCACTTTGATTTTTACCCAATCATCGTTGGGCAAGGACGGTTCATCAAGTGACTTCCAGCTCAAACAGGATAAATGAGGGTGCCAATGTAGTGATGGAACAAACCGCCCCGCGGCCTTTGTAAAGAGGTACTTACCCAAATTAAAATCAAATTGCAGTGCATTCATTTGCATCACCTCTTTTTCAAATGGAAGACTAATTAACAAATGGTCTCTTTCCAAATGGGAGAGCGCCTCATCAGGACTAATTCCTTAAAGCGAGAGCGCAAAGCAAAACATCAAAACCCTCGATTGGCTCGACAACCCTCATTGGGATGTTAGTGATAGTCGGAACGAGTGTAAGACGGCAGTACACGAGAGTATATAGAAAGGCAGTTCCCTCGACAATCAAGAAAGACGGCAGCTTGGTATAGCAAATTAGCTTAACTTTCGAACAGATGAGCCGTCCAACGTCAGAAAGCATCTTAAAATGACTGTTTTTATATTAATTTGTTCAAGAAACAATTATTATTCATTATTTTCTAATACCGCTTCATTTTTCCTTGAATGCAAAATGAAAAGTACAATCGGAGTTATCGTTAAGCGAATAAATTTAATATATGAGATGACTAGGTACTAGCTTTATTAGGGGCAATTTCATAGTTTAAGCATGAGAAAAGAACCGACGTCAGGTGTAAGGGAGGTAGAATTTTTACGATTAGAAACAGATTGGGCCAGCTTTATTTTTTTGCTAAAGTTGTTTTCTAAATCCTCATACTCAAGCTTGAAATACAAATCCAAAAAAATGATGACAAAATTGTGATATATATTTGAAAAATGGATACATCATAGACCTCCAGACCAACAAGCAGAATAAATGTATTTTGTGCGATACCATTATTTTTATACCTTTATCTATTATACTGAGGAGGAGCATTTATGACTTAGAGAACGGGAGGCGATTTATATAATGAGGTAAAGCTAGCCACTCGATTTTCCGATGCTTTAGTTACTTTAACGAGCGAACATGCCTTCATTCGGGAAGGGGGATTTGTTAAAAAATGGTAGTAGCAATGGAACGACGTGTTCCACGAATTATTAACGATACTTCATTCACACGGTGCCATTTTGTTTCAATGCGAGGGTACAAGCGGATTTAACGCCTACTCCCATAACTAAATACGAAAATTACATTCAAAAAAATTCAGACCCTACGGATCTGAATTAGCAAACGCTTATTTTTGCGAAAGCCAAGCAAAATGCAGTTTCCCGCCTTCTTCATCGGTTTCA
>BAXO01000016.1 GCA_001310555.1 Bacillus sp. JCM 19058 | reverse complement strand
GCAAAAACAAGCTCCGGCAATGGCCGGAGCTTGTTACCCCTTTGGAGGGATATAATCGGGATTTTCATTTCCCTTCGTATTCATCTTTTTACCTTTATTAGAGTCGGACGCCTTGGCTGGGTTCCTAACTGATCGGGTCGATATTGATTATACGACTTCTTTGACTTTCCCATGCTAAATATCCCACCTGTTCTGCCACTATCTATAACGCTTCAGAGTGGCGTTCGTCTAACCTTGTCTCCAGTTGTTCTAATGCTTCCTTGTCATTCATTAGCTCTTCCCTATTTTCATGAACTAATTCCTCAAGCGTCATTTGTCTCGTCTTCCTCATTAGTTGTCCTCCTATGCTTTTTACCAGTTTGGAGCAACTCTTTCGACTTTATACACTAGATAACGAATTATTTTTTAATTTTGGACTTATGAACACTTGCCCGCTTTCGTCATAAGTCATTAAAAAGATTTCCTTTGCGTTGGCATATCCGTGTCGATGAATCAATTCCCGAAACCAGTCAAGCGTCCCGAATTTTTTAATATTGGCTTCAATAATCCTTCCATCCTCGATAAACACCGAAGAATAACCTTTCGAAGGTGGGGTTTTCTGAAAATCGTTCGGTGTAGCAGCATCGTAGGCTGACTTTTTGATCACGCTGATGCTACCGTTCATTTCGAGAACCGCATAATCGATTTCTTTCAAATCGCTAGCACTCGATAACCGTAAATCCATTAAAAACGATTCCAATGTTATTTTCGCTTTCTTCAATTCCTTATGCAGAATAACGCCATGCTTCATTAATATCTTCGGTTCCTCCTCAAGCACCCGCCGGAAGCGAGGCGTTTTCAACGCTACGAATGAAAGGGTAATATGCAAAACAGCAATCATTGCCGCAGCACACATCGGTCCAAACAAAGGCGCTTTTCCGTCCGACAAAGGCTCTCCCAATATATCGCCCAGGACGATCGCAAAAATGAAATCCAAGGCATCAATGGACCCATTGATCGCTGTCCGACTACTTTTACTATTAAAAAAAATGTAGGCATAAATAATAACTGCACGAACAATAAATCCGTAGGCCGGAAGCGATTCCGCCCCTGTCCATATTTCCAACAAGCGCCATCCCCCTCAATCTATGTACATTATTAATGAGCCGTCTAATTCATTTTTATTCCTTTTCATAGCTGTATTGAGGCTCTTCTTGCAGAAGCTGGTGGTAACGGCCTTCAAGCATCGTTAGAATATTTCTTTGCTGTGTGGCGAGCTGTCCGAACATCACTTTCGCCTGTTGATGTGTCGTCTCAAGGGCAAATTGTGTCAGCTGTGCTTCAACTAGCTGTGCAGAAGCAATCGCGCGCTGCATTTGCGTTTGAACAGTCATTTTTTCTTCCTCCCAATGGGCAAGTGATGGACTTAAGCTTCTCCCTTCCCTTACAGCAAGCAAATCAGACCGCTTACCTTGCTTTGTCTTTTGCATACCGTGTTGTTTACCACCATCTTTACCTTCTTCTAGTGTGCACAGGCTGGAGGTTAATATGAGTTTTTTTTCAGCGATCAAAAAGCTCATCTCTAGATCAATTTTTTTCGATTCACCTGTAAATGCTAAAATATTTTGTTTGACGCAGCTCCTTCTTCTTAATCGCCAGCCCCCCAGAGCGTTTACTCTGAACGATTTTGACGATAGAGATCATTTCTGCTCCCCATCGGCGAAGTAGCTCAGCTCTATCCTTGCTGCGAGCACCGCTATTTGCACGACTTTTACTATCGTTTTCCGATTTTACGTCTAAACAAAAGAACTGCCAGACAAGCACCTGGCAGTTCTTTTTGCATCTATTTATTTTGCTCTTTATCATTTTTGGACGAGTCGACAATTTTTTTCTAGTAATCGCAGAATGTCCTCCTTGCTCATATCATCACTTGCATCGTTTTCCTTTCCTTCATCCGTCCTTTCTGTTGAACGGTCGTTACTCTTTTCATTGTCCACTTGCTCGGGCTCAGCAGCCTCGATTTGCCTAAGGTCCGTTTGATTTGGCTTCTCTGTATCAGCTTCCGAAAGCAATCCTGCTGCTTGTTCCTGGACTTCAGTAAATTCGCCGTCTACCGTTACATAGCGCCTTCTCGTTTCACGATCAAACAAGCTGTAAACGACAGGAATAACAAATAGGGTCAGGAAGGTACTGCTTATAAGCCCGCCAATAACGGCCAGAGCCATTGGCTGCTGCATGTCCGCTCCCTCGCCAATTCCTAGGGCTAAAGGTAGCATCCCTAAAATCGTCGTTATTGAGGTTAACAAAATCGGCCTCGTCCGAACCCGTACGGCTTCAACAAGTGCTTCAAATGTCGCCATACCTTTTGCTTTTAGCTGGTTCACATAATCGAGTATGACAATCGCATTATTAACGACGATCCCGACTAGAACCATTAAACCGATAAAGACGATAATGCTGATTGGCGTTTGGGTAACAACTAAAGCAATCGCGACACCAATGACAACCAATGGGACTGTAAACATGACGACAAACGGCATTTTAAATGATTCAAACTGGGCTGCCATCACTAGGTATATAAAGACAATTCCCAGAACAAGGGCAAGGATCATATTGCCGATGGAATCGTCAAGCATCTCCTGCTCCCCGCCATAGCTAAACGTCGTTCCTTCGTCCAAATCGAGATCAGCAACAATATCATTAATGATCGCACTGACATCTCCTAAGGCTGACGACGTGGAATAAAGCACAGAAAATTCTATCGCCTGCTCCTGCTGGAGCCGCTGAATCGTCGCCGCGCTTTCCCCTTCGACGATTTCTGCTACTTCGGATAAGGCTACGTAATCCCCTTGGCCATTCGTAAGCTGTAAATCTTCAAGCGTATCGACGTTTTCCGTAAAGGCCGTATCGAGTCTGACAAAAATATCATAGACATCGTCGTTACTCGTTTGTAGAACAGCCGCTGTTTCCCCTTGAGTCAGCTTATTAATTTGCTGAGCAATTTGAACAGGTGCCAAGCCGTGTTCACGAGCCGCCTCTTCATCGATTTCAATTTGAACCTCCGGTGTCTGTTCTTCCGTGCTAAGATGGACTTCACGGATAACAGAGACGTCGTTCAGCTCCTCTTCAACCTCTGCTACAGCCTCGGCTAAGCGTTCCGTATTAGAATCGCTCAAAGTGAAGACGAGCGTATTTGCTTCCGTCCCCATCGCAGCAGTCGTTGAAAGCTTAATTTCGGCATCTCGATCGAGACGCTGAATGTCTCTTTCAATCGATTCTACAAATTCGTGCGAGGTCAGCGTACGGTCATCACGCGGGATCATTGAAACAGAAATTTGTCCTCCATGCTACCTGACCCGCCACCCATCATTCTGTTATCATCACTAGAACCTACCGTACTGACGTATTCGAGCACCTCAGAATAATCATTCAGCTTCTCTTCAATATCCTCAATCGTTTCATTCGTTCGCTCCAAGCTTGTCCCGTGTTCAAGCTCGACATCGATCGTAAACATCCCCTCATCGCTTTGAGGGATGAGCTCCGTTCCAACCGTCACCAAACCATATCCGCCTACTCCTAGCATTAGTAAGGTGAGCAGAATCACTGTCACTCGATGTGTTAAAACCCAGCGTATAGACGAATCGATAGCTTGCATAAATGGTGATTCCATTCGCCGCGCCTCGAGATCTTCCTTTGGAGCTTTTAACCAACGGCTTGCCAGCATCGGAACGACGGTCACCGCGACTAGGAGTGAAGCGGCTAGACTAAACGAAACCGTTAAAGCAAATTCAGAAAATAAATTTCCGATGAGCCCACTCAAAAATACGATTGGCAAAAACACGGAAACGGTCGTCAATGTTGAGGCAATAATCGCCGAAGCTACTTCTTTTGTTCCATCATATGCTGCCTTTTTCGGATCCTTGCCCATCGATAAGTGACGATAAATACTTTCGATCACGACGATCGCGTGTCGACAAGCATACCGATACCTAGTGCAAGCCCCCCAAGACTCATCAAATTCAAGCCGATTCCTGCGAAATACATAAAGGCAAACGTGACGATAATCGAAAATGGAATCGCAATTCCGATAATCAGCGGTGTCTTTAAATTTCGGAGAAACAGAAATAACACGAGCATCGCCAGTGCTCCCCCAATAATTAAAGCATTCGTAACACTGTCGATTGCCAAACTAATATATTCGCCCTCGTCATAGATCGTAACGACATGCAAATCCTCGTATTTCGATTGCTGCAATAATTCATCAAGTCGCTCAGAAACCGCATTCGAAACGCCAACGGTATTCGCATCAGATTCTTTCATGATCGTAAACTGAATCGCCGCTTCCTGATTCGCTCGCGTCAAGGCGCTCTGCTCTTCACTATCGAGCGTCACTTCGGCAATATCGGCGAGTAAGATGTTGGAACCGTCTCCCGCATCTACTCCGATCACGAGCTCTTCTAGCTGTTCAACTGTTGTGATCTCGCTAATCACTCTCGTCGTCAGGCTGTAATCGTCTTTCTTAACGGTACCACCCGGCAGTGACACTTGGTGCGATTGAATCGCCGAAACGACATTGTCCTGGGTCAGGTTCGCCTCAACGAGCTCGTCCTGATCCAAATCGATTTGAACTCGTTCCGTTATTGTGCCTGCTTCATTAACGCTAGCCACACCAATAATCTTCATTAATTCCTGCTGCAATTCAAGAGCCTCATCCTGAAAATCAGCCAAATCCTTGTCTGAAGTAATCGCCAGCATGGCTGTCGGCATCATTGAAGGGTCAAACTTCAAAAAGCTAGGCTCATTCGCACCGTCAGGCATTGGCACTTGTCGAACGGTGTTAATAATATCGAGTTCAACATCGTCGATAACCGTACTCCAATCAAACTCAAGAATAATAAGCGCGAACCCTTCCATGGAGGTAGAACTAATCTTATTTAACCCAGATGTAGTCGATAGCTGTGCTTCCAGCGGCATTGTTACTTTTTCTTCTACCTCTTCCGGACTCGCCCCGTCGTAGCTTGTTAAGACAGCTGCAACCGGCGGATTAATGTCAGGAAATAGTTGCATTGGCAAGTTCGTTAAAGAAACCCCACCAAAAATCAAAAAGAGAATCATCATGACAATCGTAAATTTCGGCCTTTTTAATGAAAATTTTGTCATTCTGTAGTAATGCCCCTTTATGCGAGTCTTTTTTTCATAGGTTTTAAGACCTATACAAAAATAAAACGTAGGTAGATTTGTTCATCAGCAGAGTCAAATCCCACACTGTTCCCATCGTTCAATATTGCTAAATCGTTAAAAAGCATTCGAAACCGTTACTATCCGTTTTATCTATCGTTTGCTCCTCTCCGTTATAGTTCAAAATTTAAACTGTTAATTTGATTAACTATTAATCATATTAAAGGGAACGATACTAGTAGTCAAACATTTTTCATCATTTAATTTATTGCTCACAAATTTGTCACTTATTTTCCTGACTGACGATCGCCTCTAGTTTTCTAAGAACCTTTACTACTTGATACAAATCGTCAAGTGGGATTTTTTTCAAGTAATTGTTGAGCATTTTATGTTCGAGCTCTTGCAAATCCTTCTGAATTCGTTTCCCGTTTTCTCCCAGTTCTAAATTGACTTCACGGCGGTTCTCGGGATTAATCGTTCGAATTAATAGATTTTCCTGTTCCAGCTTATTCAGCGATTGACTGACAGCGCTCTTTGAGATCTCGAAGAATTGAGCGATTTCTGTCAATGTAATTTGGTTATTTCTTAGGAACAATAATAAGATCATTTTCTGACGATGAGTCAAATGAAATTGGTTGAGGCTGTCAAGATCAGGGATAAAATACTTTCCAATACTTCTCATCAATTCATCTAATTCCATTAATACCTTATGATAGCTTTCCACATCTGTTCTCCCCCTTCCTTAAGTGAATTCGTTTTTTTTACAGCTACAATAAGTAGGAATCCATCGATTGGAACACTCTTGCTCAAAAATGAATAGTTTTTTTTCAATACAGAGCATTTCGCTAATTCTTCTCTCCTTGCTATTTATGTATAGAAATGCGAGACATTTTAGTTCGGACGCCTATTCCGTGTAATTCGAAACTTTTTGCCGCTTTTTAATGGTACTATGTGTTGCAATGTTAAATCTTCAGTAGTCTCCCTTTTAGACGACCCTGCCTCTTTTATATGAATCAGTACGTCTAGTTTAAACGGTGTTGTAGGGGATGTATAGCTTTTTTTAAGGCATTTTCACGAGATGTCCCTATTGTTTAATCCAATTTAATCGACTACATGATGTACGCCTATGGAATTCGCAAAGGATTTTACCTCCGCCGATTCCTGTTGGTAACGAAAGCTGCCACTTTATTCCGATTCTAAATTGAGACATAAAAACTGCACCTCCAAATTGGGGTGCAGTTCATCAATAACGGTGGTTTTTTTTATTGGGTCATTAGATTTTTTTCCCGTAAAACCATTTGCAAGATACCACCGTGACGATAATAATCGACGTCAACATCACTATCAAAGCGAACGATCGCTTCGAATTCTGTTTTCTTACCATTTTCGTCTGTGGCGACGACTTTAACCACTTGGCGTGGCTTAACATCGTCAGACAATTGAACGTCAAATGATTCCTTACCCGAAAGTCCTAATGAATCGGCGCTATCACCATCTTTGAACTGGAGAGGAAGCACACCCATTAACACGAGGTTACTGCGATGAATTCGCTCGTAACTCTCGGCAATAACCGTTTTGATTCCTAGCAGGTTCGTACCTTTTGCGGCCCAGTCGCGTGAGCTGCCCATTCCATAATCCTTACCAGCAAGAATGACAAGACCAGTATTGCTTTCTTTGTATTTCATAGCCGCATCATAAATCGGCATCACGTCACCTGTCGGCCAATAAGTCGTGAACCCGCCTTCCGTACCCGGGGCAATTTGATTACGAATCCGAATATTGGCAAAGGTTCCTCTCATCATGACCTCATGGTGCCCCCGCCTTGAACCATAAGAGTTAAAGTCCTTTGGAGCAACCCCTTTGGAAATCAAGTATTTTCCAGCTGGTGTATCCTTTCCGATCGCCCCTGCCGGTGAAATATGGTCAGTTGTCACAGTATCGCCGAGCTTGCCGATAACCCGCAGCCCGGTAAGAGGCTGAATCGCTTCCGGTTCTTGAGACAAATTCTCGAAGAAAGGAGGGTTGGCAATATACGTTGACTCATCGTCCCATTTATAAAGCGAATCGTCAGTCGTCTGAATTTGGTTCCAACGCTCATTAGCTGTGAAAACATCGGCATATTCCCGACGGAACAACTCAGGCGTGACAGTCGCCTTCACGACCTTATCAATCTCGGCAGCAGACGGCCAAATGTCCGCAAAGAAGACGTCCTTGCCGTCTTTGTCTTGACCAAGCGGATCGTTTTTCAAGTCAATATCAACGGTTCCCGCTAAGGAATAAGCGACAACGAGCGGCGGTGACGCCAAGTAATTCGCTTTGACAAGCGGGTGAATGCGCCCTTCAAAATTCCGGTTGCCTGATAAAACTGAAGCAATCGTCAAATCGTTGGCTGTTACTGCCTCTTCGATTTCTTCATCCAGCGGACCGGAGTTGCCGATACAGGTCGTACAGCCGTACCCGACGAGATTGAAGCCAAGCTTCTCCATATACGGCATTAAACCGGAATCGACCAAGTAGCCAGTGACGACCTTCGAGCCAGGCGCTAAAGAGGTTTTTACAAACTCCGGTACTTCCAGGCCTAATTCAACCGCCTTTTTAGCAACAAGTCCGGCACCGATCATGACGTATGGGTTCGACGTGTTCGTACAGCTCGTAATCGCTGCGATCGCGAGCGAGCCCGTACGCATTTTCGCTTTCCGGCCGTCCTTAAAGTTCACCGTAATCTCTTTGTTAAACTCATCCTCGCTTAACCCTAAGCCTTGCGTGCCGGCAGGAGCGACAACCGCATTGTGGAACGACTTCTTCATATCTGACAATAAAATTAAATCCTGTGGTCGTTTCGGACCTGACAAATTGGCCTCGATTTTGGACAAATCGATTTCAACAACATCAGTATAAACAGGATCAGAACTTTCGCCCGGGACATAGAAAAGTCCGTTCGCTTTACAGTATTCTTCGACGAGCTTGATTTGCTCTTCTGAACGACCAGTCAATCGCATATAGTTCAGCGACTCATCATCGACTGGGAAGAACCCACACGTCGCGCCGTATTCCGGTGACATGTTCGAGATCGTTGCTCGATCGGCAAGCGGCATTTCGGCAAGCCTGGACCATAATATTCGACAAATTTACCGACTACTTTTTTCTCGCGTAATACTTGAGTAACCTTCAAGGCGACATCAGTTGCTGTTGTTCCGCTTGGAAGTGAACCGATGAATTTAACACCGACCACCTCAGGAACAGGGAAATACGAAGGCTGCCCGAGCATTCCGGCTTCCGCCTCAATTCCACCGACCCCCCATCCGAGGATACCGAGACCGTTTATCATCGTTGTATGTGAGTCTGTACCAACCAAAGTATCAGGGAAAGTCAACGTTTCGCCGTCGCGCTCAACTGCATGTACGACATTGGCCAAATATTCAAGGTTCACTTGATGGACAATCCCAGTAGCTGGAGGTACAGCATTATAATTATCAAATGCTTTCTTCGCCCAGCTTAAAAAAATTATACCTTTCCTCGTTACGTTCGAATTCAAGATTCATGTTCACTTTTAGAGCGTCGGCTGTTCCTGCCTTATCTACCTGAACCGAGTGATCAATGACAAGATCGACAGGAATTTCAGGATTGATTTTTGCCGGATCGCCACCCATGTCTGCCATCGCTTTGCGGAGAGCCGCCAAGTCGACTACAGTCGGGACGCCAGTGAAGTCTTGCAAAATAACACGTGATGGCTTGAAAGGAACCGCAATATTTTCATCTAGCTCCGCCGTTCCCCATTTTGCTAGATTTTCCACGTGCTCCTCTTTAATGAAGTAATCGTCATACTGACGAAGTACCGATTCAAGCAATACTTTTACTGAGTAAGGCAAGCTTGAAATTTTTCCTACTCCTGCATCCTCCAATGCCTTCAGAGCATAGTAATGGTACGTTTTACCATTTGCCGAAAAAGACGAACGAGAATTAAACACATCTTTACTTTTTGACATATGTACTCCCTCCTCCTCAAGACTATCATACCTTAAATCGGGTCGATTGTCTAAACGAACAGCTTCTGTAACTAAGCAGATACAGCACTTTTGCCTATACTGTGTGAAGCTCCTTCTATAGGATAGCAAAACTTCTTTCAAGAATAAAGAGAAACTTCCAGTAGCGGTACTGCCCTCTCGTCCGAGGTAAAGGGGAACTTGTCTCCGTTTAAAACAGACGATGAGCCATTTATACTGTCCGCCTCGCATATCCTCGGCTGTCTGTCACATACTAAAGTGAACTCGCTTCAGTGAGTTGCAACAATAGGAGCGCCCAGCCGATGAATAAATTTCCGCCTACGCTCAGCTTCGTGGTCGGGGCTACACGTTATTGTGAAAAGACTAGAGTAAGGAAGGAGAGATGATGGCAATGACCGAGCAGCACACGAGCAAAAACTCAAGAAGCCACAAGCCAAAAAAAAGAAAGGTTCGGGGCAACCTGAGCCATTGAGTGGTTCAAAAAAAAGTGAAGCAAGCCAACCATGTCAGCCAGACCGATGGTGAAGGATAGACAATAGAGAACATTTTTGCCACCGCAATGAGGCGAAGCCAGACCTCTGATTGTTAATCGGACGTCTGGTTTCCTTGCTTATTGAGTAAATGTCTTCTCTTGCTAATTTCCCTCCGCTTTTTCCTCTGTTCGTAGCGCTCTTCTGCTCCAGCATAGTGCCATTTTTCTTCCTCTGATTCCGGGACTACTGGGTTAACGGCTGTCGGCTTCCCTCTTCATCCAAAGCAACAAACGTTAAATACGCGGTTGACGTTAATCGTTTCTGACCAGTTAACAAATCCTCCGCTTCAACCTTCACACAGATTTCCATCGACGTTTTACGTGTAAAGGAAACAAAGCCCTCTACACAAATGGCTTCGCCTGTTCGAATCGGGGCAATAAAATCGAGGCTGTCACTTGAAGCGGTCACGACTCTCGCTCTTGAATGACGCATCGCTGCAATGCTGGCAACTTTATCAATATAAGCCATAACGTTTCCACCGAAGATCGTCCCATGATAATTCGTATCCGGAGGTAACACTAAGTCGGTTAACACGGTTCTCGATTCACTCGCTTTCTTTCCTTTCATCCTTCTACATCCTCCCTGCAAACTAAAGTATCTAATGGATTGGTCATTTTTAAGACAATCATAGCATAACATAACCGCAGCGATGATATACGAAGATTTCCGAAAGCGCCTTTTCAAAATTTCCCTTTTTTCTTTCTCCAAAATAAGTTAAAATGAAGATACATTTTTACAAAGGGGGAGCTGCTTATGAGAAAAGCTACGATTCTATTAAGTATTTTCCTATTGTTTTTAGCTTTTGCTCAGCTTTCGCACTTCCACTATGGAAAGACAGCAATCGAGCCTACGGTCGTCTCGATAGCTAGTAGTGACACACCCGGCGATCCGAGCGGTTTTGAGCGCCATTTGCCGTTCCTGATGCTCATGTTCACAGCAATCGTCTGTATGCGTGTTGCTTATATTTTTTTATTATCAACGGAACGAACCGTTACTGCCTAGCACTCGTTCGTTTTTATATTCCATTTTTTATCAATCGAATTATTTCGAGCCCACGGTTGAACATATCACCAATCCAAAATAAGGAGGAGAGATTATGTTCTGGGTTCGAATCATTTGTATCGGTAGCGTATCCTTAGCTGCACTGTCAGTTTTTTTATTCCAAGGAATCGAAGGAATGAAAGCAGTCATTTGGCTGTTTAAAAATTATTAGCTGCTAAAATGAGCACACTATATGATGTAAAGCTCCCTTGAGTCCTTTTCAAGGGGGCTTTGTTTACGGTTTGATACCGTTTTGTAATAATACGAGATTTTCCGTGCCAGCACTAAAGGCGATCCTCTTATGACATCGTATTGCCGACAAGACTCATTAATTGCCTTTCTCCCCCAAAACCCTAACCATTCCTGCGCTTCCCGTCACCTTCTTCGCTTCCGACTGTTTCAATCCGATGACGAACAGGGAACGGAGCTATTTCTCATATTACAATCCAATTGCAATTCTTTTAAAAAAACCGAAATTCGCTTGCTAGCCTTAAACTCGACTGGTAGCATAACACTCGTTAGACAAATAGTTAGGAGGTTTTCGCATGAAAACAACTAAGGGTATACCTCTGTGGCGCAACGTCGGATTACCTCTTGCTGCTGCTAGCGTATTGATTTTCGGGGCTCCTACAGTCTCTGAAGCTAGTGAGTTAGGAAACCAGCTCTTGTTTGAAGGTACTGAAGGCGAACAAGTACAGGAATTACAAGAGTTATTGCAAAATAAAGGGTTTCTCGATGACGAAAAAGTAAATGGTGTTTTTAAGCAAAGCACCTTAGAAGCCTTACAGAGCTTTCAAAGTGACTATCAACTAACCGTTGACGGAATTGCCGGACCGCAAACATTAGGGCGCTGACAGTTCTCTCTAAAGGGGATGAAGGCTCCCTCGTAACAAAGCTGCAGGAAGTCTTGGCGGAATTCGGACATTATGATGGCGGGATTGACGGGCTATTTGGCTCCAAGACGGAAAAAGCCGTAACTGCTTACCAACAAGCGGAAGACCTTCTTGCCGATGGAATTGCCGGACCGGAAACGTTCTCTGCCCTTTACCAAGCCTTTTACGATAAAGCAGAAGCATCGAAGGAACAGAAGCCTGTTCAAAAGGAAGAAAGTGAAGAAGAGGACCAGGCGGTAATCGAAACATCTGGTGATAAGGCAGCTGACAAGGAAACGAAGTCGCAAGAAGCGGCTACCTTTGAAATGGAGGCAACAGCTTATACAGCGGATTGTAAAGGTTGCTCGGGTATAACAGCCACGGGAATTGACCTTCGTGACCAGCCAGACAAAAAGGTCGTTGCTGTCGATCCGACTGTTATTCCATTAGGCTCTCGCGTCCATGTTGAGGGATACGGTGAAGCAATCGCCGGCGATACGGGAGGAGCAATTAAAGGTCACAAGATCGACCTTCATATGGGGACAACCGAGGAGGCGCTCGAATTCGGCCGCCGAACCGTCAAAGTCACCCTATTACAATAAAGCTTCTGTCAGAAAGGAGATTGACAGCTCCTCTTCTGATGCAAGCCGGAACTTTACGGGCAGAAAACCCTCACGCAAGAGCAGGGGCTTTCTGCCCGTTTATTTTAGGCAAAAACAAAGCGTGAGCTTAATGAGCGCCCACGCTTTTGTTATGTACTAAGTGCTGGTTCAGCACAGTTTCATCCACCTTACTTTGACCAGCCAGGCTCATACGTGTAAATCGTATTTCCACCATGTTTAGCATAACCTCGAAAGTCCTTAGCATCGTTTTGAGCCATCAGCACTTCGCGAAACACAAGAAAATCAGCCTTGCTCACCTGATATGATTGCGCCTCTCCCGCCTGCAATTCTTGAATAATCGATTGAGCTTCTTCTTTAGTCATTGTTACCACCTTTCTCTTAACGAGCTTAAACATATCGCAGCAATTTCAATACAAACATAGTAATGATCGCTACTGACAGCCATAGACTATAGCGGCTCAGCCGCTTCCTGACCTCCCCGAATGGCTCATTCTTTAATTGCGCTTGATAGGAAAGACGAAGATATTTTGTCGTCAAGCCCATGAGAGCCCCGATAAGAATCCAGATGACTATAATAGATAGCAGCCACCATGAAAGCCATTGCTCGACCATTAACAATCCAGTCAAAAGCGTAATTACGAGGCTAATATGCGCCAGCATTAATATCGCCTTATATATTTTTAAGAGGGGGATGAGCCTTTTTTTTCTCATCAACTGTCCCGCGAATCAAAAATGGTAAGGGAATTAATATAAAAAAGAGCACCGCCACTAGCACATGAATGCCGTAACTGATCAAATAAATAATCACAAACTTTTCACCTCTTCTCTAATCATAGCAAAATCTTATAGATTGAGATAGTTAAAGCCCAAAATAGGAGAATGGGCTGCTGCGACATACTCGCAGTCAAACTTTTTTTTATGATAGGATGGAGTCGATAAGTGAACGAGGTGAATCGTATGTCTACTTGGTTTATGTGGTTTATTGTCCTATGGACGATCTTTTTAATAACCGTGATGTTTATTGGCGGATTCTTTATGTTTCGCAAGTTTTTAAAAAGGCTGCCAAAGGAAGATGGAAAGTCGATTTTGGATTGGCAAGATCATTACATCGAAAAAAACGCTCCATCTATGGGACTCAGAGCAAAAGCAGCTGCTCAATGACTTAGTTGAGCCCGTACCAGAGCTGTTTCGCGATGTAGCCAAAGGAAAAATCGCCGGAAAGATCGGGGAAATCGCTCTAGAAGAAAAGGCGAAGACGCTAACACAGGACCATATTATTCGCGGCTATATTCTCGCTACCCCTAAACGTGATCATAAATTTTTAATCAAGAAGCTAAAGGAAAAAGAGATTGATATGACTCCATATAGGCACCTGCTAGAGTCTTCCTGAAGTGAGGGACAAAAATCAACCTAAGGAGTGGCTCCGCTTTTGCTTGATGGTTTATACATTCGGATATAAAGCTTGCATTAAGCGAACGAGCCTGTACCACCGCACAAGGTGACACAGGCTCGTTTGTGTTGACTTAACGTTTATGGGGGAATGTCTACGTCCTCACTGGAACAGACCCGTCATGCTCTGGCTGAACGAGCTGTTTTTCGAGCTTTTTATAGGAAAGATACATGGAAATACGCCAAGGGATAATCATGCCATAAGCTAGCAGGAAAAACATCCCAGCAAGTTCTTCCATATTAATGACAGAACCGAGCATCAGCTTTACAACAATTCGAACGACGAGCAATCCAACTAGCAGGAAAGCGAATGCTTTCGAACGCTGCAAATAAATCTGGTTCTGCTTCACTTCAAATTTTGAGGTTTTGATTAACAATATTGAGCAAACCATACCAACGAGTAGAGCTTCTAACACCTGAAGCCACTCAGGACGGGCAGGCTCATAAAGGAACATCAAAAACCCAGTCGACATGAACAATGGCGGTAAAATTATTTTTTTTATCGTAGCTGGTCGCTTCGTCGCTTTCAGCCGAATGAAAATGACGAGCACGGCCATAAGGCTCCTCCGATAGTCATGGCAATTAACATTACTTCATGCACAGCATAACGCTCCGTTTCTTTTTTTTCTTAGTCAGCAATGAAAAGCGGCTTTCCGGCTAGGAGTCGAAAAACGTTCGATTGCTAAAAAATGGGCTACCTACTTTTCCTTTTATAAACATAACGTAAAACGAGAAATGATTCAAATGCCCAGAGAAAGATGCCTGAACAAAAGAACATTTGAATAGAAGAAAAGGCCTTCTGCCCCCTCTTTATTCCTCCCTTTAACGACAGCACATATTCTCTCACTAGCTACGCTTCACGCTGGCGTTAGAGTCCTTATCTACGTTGAGCGCTACACTTGTTCAAGCTGCTCTTCTCCCTTTTGCAGTAAGTACATTTTATGGTAAAGTCCTTTATTTGTTAACAGTTGCTCATGATTTCCTTGTTCCACGATTCTTCCTTGATGAAGAACGATAATTTGATCAGCGTGCTTAATTGTGGAAAGTCGATGAGCGATCGCAATCGTTGTTCGGTTCGCCTGCATTTTTTTTAATGCTTCCTGGATCGACTCTTCCGTATCGGAATCGACATTCGCAGTTGCTTCATCCATAATCAGAATAGCTGGATCAGCCGCGATTGTCCGGGCGAATGACAGCAGCTGTCGTTGTCCGCTTGACAAAGTTGACCCGCGTTCCGATAGCTCCGCTTCGTATTGCTCGGGAAGCAGTTGAACAAATTCATCGGCACAAACAAATCGAGCCGCTTGTTTCATATCTTGTTCCGTAATAGTCGGACGATTGAGCCGAATATTACGACCCACTGTACCTGAATAAATAAATGGCTCTTGTAATACGAGTCCGATTTGTTCGCGTATTTCTTCATTGGAGTATGCTTGAAGCAGCTGCCCGTCAATACGTATTTCACCTCGGTCCAATGGATAAAAGCGCATCAGTAAATTGACGATCGAGCTTTTTCCACTTCCCGTATGGCCAACAAGAGCAACGGTCTCCCCTTTTTTCACCTTAAAGGAGATATTGTTCAAAACATCCGTTTCACCGTCATAAGAAAAGGAAACGTCACGAAACTCAATTTCTCCTTGCTCAATCCGGAGCTCGCGTCCTTCCGCTTGTTCAGGCGCATATTCGGTCTGATCCATCAGTTTGAATACGCGTCCAGCCGAGACGATTGCCTGCTGAAAAAGGGAAAGTCGCATCATCATTTGATTGACGGGTTCAAAAAAAACGATCAAGATAATTCACAAACGCGTATAACACACCGATCTCGACTGGGCTCGTCAATGAACGAACACCAAAATAACTTAATATTAACATTAAGGCTAAAATCGCTATGAAATCGACCATCGGACGAAGCAATAAACCATCGAGCTTCATTTTTTTTCATTCCTGCTTGAAAATGCTCTTCATTTATATTAGCAAATTCACGCTGGAGCCGGCGTTCCTGCCGAAACATTTGAATAATCGTCATTCCCTGGATCGACTCATTCATCTTGGCATTGAGCTGGCTTAGCCTTGCGCTTAGCTCTGCATAAAAACGAGAACTAAGGCGACGATACGCTTGCATCAAAAAGAAAATTAGCGGCAGCAGGACAAGGCAAAAAAGGGCTAAGCTAACATTTAAATAAAACATCGCAGCAAAGATGCCAATTAAAAACATAAAATTTTGCACAAACGTAGCCAAAACAGTCACATAAAGCTCTTTAATCGACTCTGTGTCATTTGTTATTCTTGATACGAGTCCCCCCGCTGGCGTTCGATCAAAAAAAATGATAGGCCGAGCCGTTCGACATTGGACATAACATCGATTCGAATGCGCTGGATAATTTTCAGAGCAATCCGCTGAAACATGACTGCTTGTAAATAATTCATGAGCACGGCCGACAAATGGAGAACGAGGTATAGCGTACCTAGCCAAAGTAATGGCTCAGCTGGGAAATTTCGTGGCGTTAAATAGTCGTCGATAAACTTCTGGACAAGAATCGGACCAAGCAAATCGGCGCCTGTAGCAACAAGCAGTAATAAAAACGCTAAAGTTAGCGGCTTAATGTGCGCTTTCGCATAGCTGAGCAAACGACGGAATATTTGTTGCTGTTCCTTCTTTGTGAGCAGCTCGTCCTTATGTTGCATCCGTAGCCCCTCCTTGCTCAACTAGCGACTCTAGCTGTTGATGGGCGTACATTTTGTTGTACCATCTTTTGTTCCATTAATTGTTCATGTGTTCCCCTCTCACTAATTCGCCCATGCTCAAAGACGAGAATCAAATCAGCGTGTGCGATCGCACTCAAACGGTGAGCCGTAATAATGGTCGTCTTATTTTTCCTATGTTCCCGTAGAGAATGTAATATATTTTCTTCTGTTTTTGCGTCGACGGCCGATAGTGAGTCGTCAAGAATTAGAATGTTTGCATTAGCCAAAAGTGCTCTTGCAATCGCGATTCGCTGTTTTTGTCCGCCCGACAACGTCACTCCTCGCTCACCGACGACTGTATCGTAGCCATCCTTAAAGCGGCAAATATCTTGATCGATATTTGCTAGCTGACATGCCCTCTCAATGTCAGAATAACTTGCATCCGGGTCGCAAATGCCACATTTTCAGCTATCGTCGTCGAAAATAAAAACTGTTCCTGCGGAACTAGGCTGAAGCTACCTCGGAGCGCCTCCAATGAGTACTCCGTAAAGCAGCGCTCCCCGAACCGAATCGAACCATCAAGCAATTCGTATTCGCGCAGTAAGAGGCGAAGCAGCGTTGATTTTCCACTGCCCGTCTTTCCGACTAATCCTAATGTTTTCCCTTCAGGTAAGACAAATCGGATATCTTCCAAGGCAGCCTGCTGTTGAGCGGGATAACTAAAGCGTTCAATATCAACTTCTAAATCTCCGTAAACCGGTTCGTCGATCGTTTGCTTTTGATCGGAAATCTCAACCGCTTCGTTCAGTAAGTTCGTAATTCTGTCATAGGAAGCACGGCCGCGCTCGACAATATTAAACAAAAAGCCAAAGGCGAGCATTGGCCAAATAAGCATGCCGAGGTAAATTACAAAGCTTGTCAGTTCGCCAAGCGTCAGCTCTTCGGCAATAACATAACGAGCACCGAAAACTATAGCCAAAAAGTAACATAAGCCAACGATCAATGAAATGGTAGGATCAAATAGCGCATCGACTTTCGCGACAGCGACGTTTTTTTTGTACCACCTCTTCTGACTTATTCCGAAAGCGTTTCAGCTCTGCTTGCTCCTGCCCGAAGGCCTTAGCCACCCGAACGCCCGTAATCGATTCCTGTACGTGATCGTTTAAATCCGAAAACGCCGCCTGCGCCTTATGAAAGCGTTTATGTAATAATGAACCGTAATAGCTCGTAAGCAAGGCCATAAAAGGCATTGGAATTAATGCAATAAGCGTAAGCTTCCAGCTAATCGTCACAGCCATCGTCAACACGACGAAGCCACCCATCGTAATCGAATCAACCAATGTCAATACCCCTTGTCCCGCAGTTTGCTGAACAGCTTTTAAATCGTTGGTGGCATGAGCCATTAAATTACCTGTTCGATACCTTTGGAAAAAGTGGCTAGACATCTTTGTGAAATGTTGAAAAAGCTCATTTCGCAGCAGCCGTTCCAAGCGCAAGGAAGGACCGAAAATCACAATTCTCCATAAGTATCGCAATCCGTAAGTGACGACGGCAATCCCAGCTAGAGCACAAAGCCACTGCAACAAAATACGGCTAGTTAGTGTCAAATCGACGATATGATCAACAATCACCCCTACGACATAAGGCGGAAGCAACAGAAGTAACGAAACGAGCGCCAAGACGATGATGCCGGTGAGATACGCTTTCTTTTCCTTCTTAAAAAACCACCATAAGTCCAGAAATACCTTCACTTCATCACCCTTTCCCCAGCGAGACTACTATGTATAATAAGTCCGACAATTATGACCAAGAAGATGAAAAACACCCCGGGCCGAGGTGCTTGTCTGAATGCTATTTAGACTGCTGCTTTTGCATTGCCTTCATCATTTGATTAATTTTCTTCTGTGATGGGTTTTGTCCCATTTGCATCATCATCACACGAAGCATTTGTTCATTAATCGGCGGGTTCTTCTTTAAATAAGACATCATCGTCTTACGGGCAATAAAGAAACCGATAGCGGCACCAGCCAGTACAGCAAGGGTGTACCCGAGGATATGAATCCACATAAGTCCTACTTCCTCCTTCAACCTAAATCAACTTTATTTATTATATCGTAACAACGGCGGTTTTAAAAGGATCATCTCAAATTGTTGTTCAATTATATTAATTTCACTTGTCGGATAGGGTTAAGCCAGCCGAAACGGTGTTCTTCCAGATTTACCGCAAAAAAAGCAAGGATCGACCTTCCGTAATATTTCGAAAAATATCGTTTCCGCCTCAATATCCCCTTCAGAGGTTAAAGTGAGGTGATTTTTATAAATAACGAGCTCTGCGCAGCCTGGCGGTTGTCGTAGCTGAATGAAATACGAATGTTTGCTCTCGGTGAATTCAGCAATATGCTTTAAACCAAACGTTAATTTTTGTTGAAGCAAAAGGCTTGGTAACGGCTTGGAAATATACTCAATTTGCTTATCGATAATCAGCCTCTGGCTTAACGATGCGTCAGCATGCTCTAAAAACAGCTGAAATAGCTTCGTTTCCCGCCCGAAATAATGCCTAGCGACCTGCTCCTCTAATAAATATAATTCGTAGTGCCTCATTCCTCCCGCCCCCTTACAAACTAGTATAATTGATTATACTTAAAATCATTGTCTGAAACTGGCGTAGAAATTCACTTTTATTGTCGAAACCACTCTCTTACGATAGATAGAACAAAAGCGCTGAGCGTCCGCTTTAGCAGCGGATAAACTGGACGGTCTCTGCGGAGGTAAAGGAAACGCAGTGACGGAAGGAATCCATGTTGACTGATCCTGCAGTGACATAGAAAGCTTGCCAGTTGCTGGGCGCTAGGTATGACCATACTAGAATAAGGAATCATTCACGTTAAATCGAGAAAAGCCACCCGAGCATGTGATTCTCAGATGGCTTAAGCTTCAGTTTGCGTCCAAAAACGCTCTGTCTAATAAGATGTTTATCGGCTATTTTTGCAGCAGGACTTTCGCCTTTGCAACAACATTTTCAACCGTAAACCCATATTCTTGAATTAACTTTTCACCAGGACCGGAAGCGCCAAATGTATCAATCGCCAAGACGTCCCCTTGATCACCGACGTACTTCGCCCAGCCGAGAGAAGTCCCCATCTCAATAGCAAGTCGAGCTTTGACGTTTGCAGGCAAAACCTCTTCCTTGTAAGCAGCCGACTGCGCTTCAAATCGATCCCAGCTTGGCATACTAATGACAGAAGCGTAAATTCCTTCCTTTTCAAGAGCTTGCTGTGCCTCAACGGCCAACGGTACCTCAGAGCCGGTGGCCAGCAAAAGCAAGTCAGCTTCTCCATTAGCCTCAGATACTACATAGGCTCCCCTCGAAACGCCTTCTGTCCCTTTTTTTACCCGTTTGCTCTAGCGTCGGTAAATTTTGACGAGTTAACACAAGGGCCGTCGGTGTATCCTTACTTTCCAACGCCAGCTCCAAGCGGCAACCGTCTCGTTACTATCTCCAGGACGAATGACAGACAGTCCCGGCATCGCCCGCAGCGACGCCAATTGTTCGACTGCTCATGGGTCGGTCCGTCTTCACCAACAGCGATACTATCGTGAGTAAACACATAAATAACAGGTAAATTCATTAAGGCTGCCAAGCGAATCGCTGGACGCAAGTAATCTGAAAAGACGAAAAAGGTGGCGCCAAAGACTTTTAGTCCTCCGTGTAAAGCCATCCCATTGACTGCACAGCCCATCGCAAATTCGCGCACGCCAAACCAAATATTGCGCCCTCCGTAATTATTACGTGAATAATCACCGACATCCTTCATTAACGTTTTGTTTGAGCCAGCTAAATCAGCTGAACCGCCGAATACCTGAGGAATGTTTTTCGCAAACGCATTAAGTGCTTCACCGGACGATGAGCGCGTGGCGACACTTGACCCAGCTTCATAGACGGGCGCTCGGCATCCCAGCCTTTTGGAAGCTCACCCTTTTGAGCCAAGTCAAATTGCTCAGCCAGCTCCGGAAATTCTTTCTTGTATGAAGCAAATAATTCATTCCATGCAGCCTCTTTCTCCTGACCAGCCTCTTTCACTTTAGCAAACTCGGCAGCCGCTTCTTCAGGCACATGGAAATCTTCCTCGTACACCCACTTATAGGCTTCCTTCGTCAGTACGACTTCGTCCGTACCAAGCGGCGCGCCATGCGACGCTGCTTTTCCTGACTTATTTGGAGAACCATAGCCTATCACTGTTTTTACTTCAATTAAGGTTGGGCGCTCATCTGCTCTTGCCGCTTCGATGGCCTTTCCGATTTCTGCGAGATCCGTTCCGTCCTCGACTCGAATTACCTGCCAGCCATAAGCTTTAAAACGATCCTCTACACTTTCTGAAAAAGACAAGTTCAAATCGCCATCGAGCGAAATATCGTTTGAATCATAAAGAACGATCAAGCGTCCCAGCTTCAAGTGACCTGCCAATGAAGCCGCTTCGGCTGACACACCTTCCATTAAATCACCATCGCCGCAAATACTATACGTATAATGATCGACGATCGGGAAGCCTTCTTTATTATATGTACTAGCCAAATGGCGCTCAGCCATCGCCATACCTACAGACATCGCAATTCCTTGTCCAAGCGGGCCAGTCGTCGCTTCTACTCCAGGCGTATGTCCGTATTCCGGATGACCAGGAGTTTTACTACCAAATTGTCGAAATTGCTTTAAATCCTCCATCGTCACATCGTAGCCAGTTAAATGGAGCAAACTGTAAAGCAGCATCGAGCCATGACCTGCCGACAAGACAAAACGGTCGCGATTGGACCAGTCAGGATTGGCCGGATTGTGATTCATAAACTTTGTCCAAAGCGAAAAGGCCATTGGTGCAGCCCCCATCGGCATACCAGGATGACCCGAGTTTGCTTTTTCGACAGCATCAATGGATAACGTTCGAATCGTATTAATTGCTATTTGCTCATGATTTGCAGACATAATTAGGTCACTTTCCTTTCCTTAATCACACATAATCGTACTCGCTATTCATCATATCTTTTCTCCAAGATTTTCTCAAGCAATCTTTGAACGCAATATGAATAAATAAAAGACTTTTTTTTGAAATTTCGGCCTAGTAGTAGCTAGCAGCTGCTACTATTTTCCGTTGGATTGCGTCAGCTCACCTGAGAGAATCGCAGTGGCAAGAGGGAAAGCAGTACCATTTCTATCGATAGATCGAAGATGAATGGCTCGATGCTATGTTGTACTTACTGTAAATAGCCACCCTCATTATTCTTTTTACTTTCCTTCAATGCTTCAGGAGTGACATCGTTGCCATTATCATCGACAACCTTCACGGAATGAAGCTGTTTTTTTTAAAGGCTTGCCGAAACTGCTGCAAATATTGTTTTCTCAGTTCCTGCTGTTCTTTGGACTCGTCCAGCGTTAAGCCTTCCTTTTTTTGAACGTCTTGATAATTCATTTATCCGTGCAAGCTTTTCTTTCGATAGCATCGTTTTCCACCTCTGCTTAACATATAAATAGCGTGTCCAGTTTACCATAAGCGGAAGATATTGATCAAGCAAGCGCACATCTTTTCCTAAGAAAGGAACAACTGCAATCACTTCATTTTTTTATACTGACGGTTCCGTTCGCTGCTATTAAAATAAGCTGCGAACGGATGTTGACGTGAGATCCGCCTTTGGGGATGCTGCGCTTACTCCGTCAAACCTATTTGTCTTCACTCGATTGCGATAAATACTCTCGGTATCGACGGTGCACTGTCGCTTTCGACACGCGATACCCGAATCCCCTTAACGTTGCTGCAATATCTTGAAACGTTAGCTCCATGCTTCTCAGGCGGATGATTTCCTCTATCGGGACTTCTTTTCTTTCTCTCCCTCCCGAAGGCTTTCCCGTTAAGTTATGCTGCGGTTGATAGCCGTGCTGAACAGCACGCTTCATTCCCCTTTTTATTTTTGCATTATGCAATTTCCTCTGGTATTCCTCTACTATCGAGACAATATCAAGCACCATCGTATCAGCCTCTGAAAGCACAAGCTCTCCTTGATCACGAATCGTCAACACCGTCACTCCAAGCCGGCGAAGTTGATGCAGCACAGCAATCTTGGCATTGCCGCGTCCTAGTCTCGTATCATCCTGCACAAGAACGACTTTCGCTCGTTCATCCTTGCATTGATCGAACAGCTCAAAAATCCCTTCCCGTTCAATCGCATATCCGCTGGCGAGCTCTTCAATTATATTGATGACAATTAAGTTGTTTGCTTTTGCCAAAGCTGCAAGCTCTTGTTTTTGCCTCACTAACGAAGATTGCTGCGCTTCCTTGTCCGTACTTACTCGACAATAAATGATCGCTTTATTCTCTGTCTCACTTTTTTCTTGTATGTCCATCGTTCACTAAGACTCCCATCGTTTGCAAAGTCACTTCAATTCTTTCTATAAGCTATCGTTTCGTATCGAGACAATTGGCTACGCTCTTCTTTAAGTAGCTCCTCAAACTCATGTTTATTCATAACCGTACCATGTCCCTCTGCATCCTCAAATGTCATCGTTGGCTCAAACGTATCATGCTTTCTTGAAATAAAATAGAACTATACACAAAAAGCAGAACAACTACTGCCGTAATTACAATCGCCATTTCTTGCCCAGATATTTTCTTCAACATTTCCTTCACCTCAAATAGGAATATTCGTTCCCCTCCACTATAAATGAGAACACTCGTTTGTGTCAACAGTTTTTTAGAACTTATGTTTGCATTACATACGTTCGTATGATAAACTTTTTTAAAAGAAAACAAAAGAGAGGTGCGAATACGATGTCAAAGCTATCTAAGCGACAACAGGCTATTCTCGATTATATTAAAGGCGAGGTTAAGAAAAAGGGCTATCCTCCTTCTGTTCGCGAAATTGGAGAAGCTGTAGGCCTTGCGTCCAGTTCAACAGTCCATGGGCATCTTTCTCGTCTTGAAAAAAAAGGATTAATACGTCGTGACCCAACGAAGCCGCGGGCAATAGAAATCCTTGGTTTAGACGATGCTACTCTTGAAATGAATGACGTAAAGACAGGCTTTGCCCCGATTGTCGGTAAAGTTACCGCCGGTATTCCTATAACTGCGATTGAAAATGTGGACGGCTACTTGCCACTACCTGAACATTTGCACAACGAACAAACATACGTCCTCGTCATCGAAGGTGACAGTATGATCGAGGCCGGTATATTTGACGGTGACATGGTCGTCGTCCGCCAGCAACAAACAGCTAACAACGGTGATATTATCGTGGCTATGACCGAGGAAAACGAAGCGACTGTTAAACGTTTCTTCAAAGAAAAAGACTATATTCGCCTTCAGCCGGAAAACTCAAGCCTTGAGCCTATTATATTAAAGGATGTTTCCATTTTAGGAAAAGTGATCGCCGTCTTTCGCACGCTTCATTAAATTTTTAACGATTAAGTCTACCGGGCTGCTCCGTTCGTGCCTAGCAGCCCGTGGCTGGGTACTATTATTCCATTACAGTTTACATAATATAATTATAGTAGATAAAACAACGAAAAAAAGACCGCTAAGAGGATACAGCGGTTTCTTTCGTTTTGGAAGGAATGATGAAGTGTCTATAGTTTGACGATGGCCTCACCAGAATGTTTGAAAGCGTTATCTTTGGCGCTACCTACTGGCAATGCTTTCTTCTCTTATACAAAATAAGAGAGCAAAACAAGCAGCTAAAGATAAGATAGCCACACCCAAAAATAAGTATTCTGAATGAAAAAGCGTAGTAAAGGAAAGTATAGTGAGTTCTACGATGGAAAAGCTGTGGGTTCTTTGGTGATTTCTGGCTGCAAGGCTCGAGGTCAAAACCAGCTTGTCTCTGGGGAATGTGAGAAAAACGGTCTTTTGAACTACAAAAACTTGATCATCATTTGTAAATGGAAATCATCCGGGGCTATAGATATAATACTACAGCATTATGAAAAATTCAGCAAGATTTTTTCAAGAAATTGTCGCTGAACCGTTAACTGCCCGTAACCGAAAGGTAGCGGGCAGTTAAACTATCACAATCAGCCTTCATATTCGAACCACTCGATTTCTACTCCCCAGCCTGTAGCAAGTTCTTCTAATTCAGACTCGTATTGAGAGTGCAGTTCATCGGATTCTATGAAAAGCTGCTCCGCCTCATCACTGTAGTCTAGCCAAGCTTCATTAGCGAGCACCAGTGTCTTAAGCGAATCAATTAGTAGTGCATGAACAGTTAGAAGCTTTTTATCTCGATATTGTTCATTGATTCTTTCAGATTCGGAAATTAGATTATTCAACGTAGGAAGCGATTGTTCAATGGTGTACGTTTCTAACTCTTCTTCGGTTTCAAGCTTGCTTTCCTCAATAAGTAGAGCGATGTATTGCTTGGAAATATCGTCCGTCTCCTCTAAATAATCAAGCATTGTCTTTGATTTGCTCCAATTGAGGTAGAAATAAACGAAACCGGCGACGAGGATCACCGCGACAAGGATTCCAATCACTTTTCTATTCATGATTTCACCCCTTTTCTGCACCTTTTCAACACACGAATGATATTATATTTGTCCTATTATCCGCTTGTAAAGAGCTTTATCAATAAAGCAGACTTTTTGCGCAGGGTACGTTTTCTAACTTCAAGCCATTACTCCTATGTGACAGTAGCATTCTTATCCGCAACGATACTAAAGGCCTGCTCGTTGTGAGCAGACCTTTAATGGCAGGGCGATTAGACTCCTACTCTCCCCCTCCACCTCTTGAATATAGCGAGTAAAAATGTCAGCAAATGCATCTGCCGAACGGTTCAGTTCGTCAAAGTCATTGTCTACCCCACCAAATTCAATCAGAATCGAGTTTTCTGATAAGTCCTGATTATAGACTCCGTTCCCTTGATTTTCGTTCTTTCCGAAGACCCCCCTGCTTATGCCAGGATACTCCTCTTCCAGCATATCGTTTAGCCGCGTTGCCAGTTCCAAATTCTTTTCATAATTCGGATGAGCTTCACCAATAACGAATAAAAGCCTCGCATACGACTCATTGTTTATGTCGACTGTTGACACGTCCTTTCGCGCTGAATCACGATGGAGGTCAAAAATATAAGTAATATCCTCATCATCCGTTATAGCTTCCTGAACAATTTCTCTTGATACTTCATACGCCCGGCTCGGTCTAATATCTCTTTCATTTAGTAGGCTTGTCATATTCGTCAAATCGACTTGAGATTGTATTCCTTGCTTTTGTAAGCTATTTCCGAGCCTTTCGCCAACCTTCGTAATATTTACTTCATTATGGCTGGCTAGGTTCGGGTCTCCATTTGCCCCCGGCAAATGCGGCAGGAAGGATTCCCAGCTATGCGAATGGTGAATAAACACTTTTGCATCTGAGACAAGCTCTACTTCCCCATCTAACGATGGCTCGGCCTCCTCTTCCTCTAATAGCTCCTTCGAGGCTTCCCGTTCCTCTAATAACACAGACATCGGTGCTGGCGATTCAACTGGCATGTTCGTAAAGTCCGTCCCTTCCCCTGGAACGATAATTCTAGTATCGAAATGGGCAAAGCCTGGGATTTCGCGACCTAATAAAGAACGTGCGTCGCCAGGTACGATATTCGTTGCTAATTCAAAGCTTAGCTCTACGAGCGAAGGTCTTTCATAGCTGTTCGGTAAAGCTTGATTAAAATGAGCATTTTCAAAGCCCATAAAATATAATAGGTCATCACTTGTAATTTGCTCAGTTAATTGCTTCAATCCTCTCGACTGAGGAAAGCTAGAGTAAGCAACTGTTGAGATAATGACAAAATTTAACACAACCATAAAGATAATTAAACAAATCATTGGTTTGTTTAAGACGTTCCTCATAAAAGCCCCCCTCTCTCTCTAACCTATTAAAATAAATTCTATTTATTCTATGTTTTTGAAATTGGTTGTCCTATCTCCGTTATTCTATTAAAAGCTTCGGCTCTATATTGAGATTTTATTGAATGCACGTACTAAAGTCTGTTAATATATGTTGAATAATGACGCTTTGCTGTCGCATAATCGGTAAGATTTTCTTTTTTTAAATCGAAATTTCTAGTAAATCCATGTATAATAAATCATGAAGCGAAGCTTGATCAGCGGCATTTTCGCCTACTGATGGATGATTCGAACCTATCGAGGATTTATGGTCATAATCCCCCACCTGAATTAGTATTTTCCACACTTTGAAAGGCGGAGATTTTATTGGTCGTTAATCTAGAAGAAATTCAAGAGGAGGAGGGTAATACACATGATGGAATTGGCGCTGGCTATTTTATTTGGTGTGGCGATTATTTTACTTATCCTATCATTATTTAAGAGGGATCAATCTGGAAAAACGGAACAACAAATCGAACAGTTCTCTATTTCCTTTATGGAAGAAATTCATCAGCTGCAAAATCAGATTCGTAACATAGAATTAGATGCTGAAATTGCTGCACAAGAACCAAGCCTCCAACCACGCTCGGCTAAACAAAAGCTTCTATTGCGCGAAGTACTCGACTTGTATCGACGCGGGTATTCAATTGAAGGAATTGCAGCAAAAACCGAGTTATCGAAAGACGAAATTGAGGGTCTGCTTGCTCCTTATATGGAAACAAGAAATGAGAGGAGAAAAGTTGCCAATGACACCTAAATCTATACGAAGCTTTGCTGGAGGTCTTATTTTAGCTGCTGGAGTATGTGGTGCCGTTTATTTCTTTGAACAGAGCGAAGAGCCAAAGAGCCAAGCAGCGAGCGTAACTACGGATGACGATATGAAGGATGCACTGCTCGATAATGGCTATATCGTTCATTCTGAAGAGGAGTGGCAGGCTCATTTGGCCGAACAAACGGCTGCTCTCGAAGAGCTCGAAGGTCTCCTAAAAGATGAAGAGGAGAAGGACGAAGAGGCCGAGGAAGATAGCGAAAAGGCTGAAGAAGTAGTCATTTATCGTACGATGCTAACGGTATCATCTGGAATGACTAGCATTGACGTCGGGGAAGCGCTCGAACGGGCGAACATTATTAAGAACGCAATCGATTTCTTTGACGCGGTCGAGGAACGCGATTTAGCAAACAAATTAAAGCCTGGTACATATGAAGTCGAAAGCAAAATGTCGCTAGAAGAAGTAATCTCGGCCGTGTTCGAATGAGTTAATATATAGAAGACTCGGCTCACTGTTCCGACCGGTATTTTCGCTTAAGTCTAGGGAAGAAGCGAATTAGTAAGTAGCTTTTCGCCTAGACACGCTGGGACAACTAATTGCGTAGATTCAATAAAACTTAGTAACGCCTTATCGAGGTGTGCTTGTAGGCAGTACGTTTAAGTGGCGAATATGACCGTGTCACACAAACGAGACTTCTAGCAGGCACACTTCTTAAATTAGTGCTTCGATAAAGTTGTTTACATTAATAAAATGGATTAATGACAACTAAATCGTCAGTTATGCTCTACATCAATCAGGCTACGGATTCGGAAGGAAACTATTTTTTATAGATGGAATTTATTTATGGAGGTAAAAGAAAGGATTCTGTTTTTATCGTTTTAGTTGAGTTTTTCCATCTTGCTTTGCCATAACTCGTGAAGAAAAGGGCACGATTGTTGTAACACATTTAGATTAAATGACCTATTGAGTTATTTTTAATATAGAAAAAGTGTTTTACATGAAAATTTAACAACTTTAATTGCCACCGCCCAAATTTACGGACGGTGTTATGCGAGTTTATAGCGCTGAAATTAAACAACTTTATTGTACGTAACAATTTGTACACTTGGCAAGGCTTAAAGCGAGCTAATGGAATCGCTTTAAAACTTCTCCTTTTATCGCAATAAATAGGTATCCTGCATTTATCAAGCAAGTATACAGCACCGACGAATTGACGGCCTCACCTATCAATGTTCATCGACAAGCTCTCCACTCTTCCGCAGACGTGCAGCCGTAACAACATCTACCGCGGCACTGTCTAACAATTCCATCATCATCTTCTCATCATTAAAATCGTCTGGAAGCGATCCATTGACAACGCTAACTAAAATGCCCGCTTGAAAAATCCTCATTTTTAATAAAATCTGCTTAAGCTCTTCATCAGAAAAACCGGCTAAGTCCTGGTCTTGCTTCATCAAATCAATAAGGATCGCAAACTCTTCTTCATAGTTTTTTAAATGGGGATTGTCTTTCATCACTAAATCTCTGTAAAGCACACGATACTCCTTGGCAAATCGGAAACCGGCGACAGCAATATCGCGAAACGGCTGTCCAGAATTTTGTTCCTTTAACATTTGTTTTGAAATCTCAAATGTTTTCATGACTACTTCCTGAATGAGCTCATCAATATCGTTAAAGTTGACGTAAATTGGGGCAATAGAGCTTCCTAACTTTTGAGCGACCTTCCTAATCGTAATTGCATCTAGTCCTTCGACCTTTGCAATTTCAAAAGCTGCGTCAATAATATGCTGCTTCGTAAATTTTTTTTTAGGCGCCATCATAACTCTCCTCGTATATATTTTCGAATCATGAGATATATATCATTTGTTTTAAATACAAATTATAGCATACGTATTCTGTTTTTCAATCCCATAGCGAAAGAAAGAGATAATCTATCAATAATAGGCACAATTGAACCATCGAAGCTACGAATGACGAGTCACTTAGAGCCGTTGACTAACAATACCAAATGAATTCGACGATCGGTTTAAACTAAATGATCATCCAGCGATTCTTAAAGAAGGAATTTCTGGACATAAATAATGGTGAGGTGATGTATCGATGTGCGGAAGATTTACTTTGACGGCAACCCAAGCTCAATTAGAAGAAGAATTTGGTATTCCCATTCCCAATCATGAACCAAGCTATAATGTAGCTCCTTCACAAAAAATAATGAGTTTAGTTGGCAGTGACGATGGGATGAAAGCCGGGATGTTCAAGTGGGGTCTTGTCCCTCGCTGGGCAAAGGATAAGAAAATCGGCTATAAAATGATCAATGCGCGGTCTGAAACATTGGAGGAAAAACCGGCATTTAAGCATTTACTCACCCAAAAAAGGTGTTTAATCGTGGCTGATAGCTTTTACGAGTGGGATCGTCATGACAAAAAGCCTTATCGAATACGTGTGAATAACGGAGAAATTGTTACCTTTGCCGGATTATGGGACAGGTGGAAAAGTGAAGAGGAATCGCTCGTTTCATGTACGATTATTACGACGAATGCCAACGACCAGCTCAAGCATTTACACGAGCGAATGCCTGTTATTCTCAACGAAGGTAACAGACAGGCTTGGCTTGATCGCACCATTACCGATAAGGATACCGTAAAACGTATTTTAGTTCCTTATGAAGGTCACATGGATGCCTATCCAGTCAGCACACTCGTGAATAACCCTAGAAATAATAGCAAGGAGTTAATCCAACCCCTTTGACCCTTACTCTTTGAAAGACGAAGTCGTCCCTAGAGCAGCAGAGCAGGCGGCTAGCTAGTTCTTACAGTGAACTCGTTTCGGCAAGCTGAAGCATAAGAAAACAGATGGGAATTTGCCCCATCTGTTTGACACTCTGCCTCCGCTTTTTATAGTCGAGGCTAAAAACTCTTATCGCTTGGATATATGCCTAACCTCAAAAGGTATACTCCGCCTTCCGTTTTTGCTTAATCGTCCAATGAGCGATCCTTTTGCTTTTCAAATACTGCTTGAACCTGTGGTGAAGCAGGGAAAATATAGCTAAAGGCAACGATCGTAATTCCCGAGAGAACAACACCAGACATCACCGGCATTTGCCAGAGTTCGGCCAGCAAACCAATGAACCCTGATTGGCTACGTTCGCAAATCCAGGTACACCCCAAACGGACGTAACAATATAATAAACCAACCCAACGGTAATACTAAGCCAAACCGCCGGCGTACTCACCCTCCTCCAAAATGGCCCGAGCACCAATGGCCAGAATACGGTAACGAAAATAACGTCCCAGGCGAGATAGGCTAGATCAATGACTTGTTGAAAATTAATCGCCAGGATTAACCCAAGCAGCGCACTACCAGCAATAGCAACTCTTGATACCCGCAATAACTTTGTCGGTTGAGGCTGCTGCTTAAAGAAATCGATATAAATATTTTTCGTGAACACACCGGAAGAGGCAACTAGGCATGCAGCTAAAGTCGACATTCCCATAGCCCCTAGAGCTGTTAGAAAGATGGCTGATACAAACGGTGGAAAATAGCCTTCCGTAAAGACCAGCATAAGCATTTCTGGATTCGGGTGATTCGGATAAATCGTTTTAAACGCTTCTCCCAGCATTCCTGGTATCCAGCTGATTGACACGATCACAATTCCGGCGACAATCATACTCCGATAGGCAACCTTCGGGCTTTTCGCTCCTGCTACGCGCTGCCCTAGGTCTGCTGCCGGGATATCCCCGAGCGCTAATACTAAGTACAAGCCCCAAAAAGTAGCACCACCCTTTTCGAAGAGCTCTCCAACATTCCACCAATCCGGTTGGAAAATCGCCTCCTGATAATTAAAGATGACAGCAAATGTGACCCCCAAAATACCTATAACTGCTAACAGACCTTGGACCACTTCTGTATATGCCACTGCCCAAAGGCCGCCGATGATTGAATAAATCGCCGTAATCCCAACAAAAATAATCGCTGCAGGAATAAAAGGGATATCAAAAATCGTTTGCAGAATGTACGTTCCGCCAACTGTTAATGCCCCTGCATTAAAAACACCGAAAGCAACGGTCAGCACTGTCCCCGAATACGCGCCGAGCTTTTTACTAGCATATCGCAAGCCATAATAGTCAGCAATCGTCCAGCCTTTTAGCCTTCGAAGCGGTTTTGTCCAAATTAAAGCACCTAAGATCATACACGTTCCTAAACCAGCCATCGTTGCTGTTCCTTCAAAACCACCGGACAAATAGCCTGAACCGATCGCTGCAAAGAAAAAAGGGGCAGCCAGCAAGGCGGAAATTAAACTACCTGTAACGACATAAAACGGCATGCTCCACCCAGCAACAAGTAAGTCCTCGGCCGATTTCACTTTTTGGTAACCTTTAAACCCAATGTAATAGATAAACACTAAATAAATGAGAAAGACGGTAACAGCTAACATTTTCAAGCTCCTTCATTATTTAAATAATAGAGAGAGTCAGCTTCCCTCTCTCTAAAACCACCATCGTGCACTAACATCGCTAACCATTCATCACACTGCCGCCATTGGGATTAATAACCTGTCCTGTATAAAAGTCGCCGGCATCGGAAGCAAGAAACAGAACGGATTGGGCAATCTCTTCTGGCTTCCCTAAGCGCTTGAGCGGATATTTTGCTGCTTCCTCCTGCTCATACCCCTCCCCGAACAATTTGAGAATATCTGTCACGGTACCACCAGGAGCAACTGAGTTCACTTGTATGGCCGGCGCCAGCTCTCTGGCGAGCGATTTTGTGAAAGCAATAATGCTCCCTTCGCCGCAGCGTAATGAGAAAACTGTTCGCAGCCTAAGCTTGCCAAGTCTGATGAAATATTGATGATTTTTCCATTCTTTCGCTTTACCATGCGGTTCGCAGCTTCTCTCGCGTTGTAAAAGGTTCCATAAAGATGGACTTTCAGCATGATGTCCCATTGATGGTCGGTCATCTCGGTTACAGAGGCAGATTGAGCAATGCCGGCATTGTTAACGAGAATATTAAGCTCTTCGAAATTGTGATCAAAAAATTCGTACATTCTCCTAACCTCAGAAGAATCACTGACATCGGCATGAAAGGACTCGCTTTAACGCCAAATCCTCTCGCCTGCTCTCTTACTTGCGCAGCTTCAGTCTCGTCTCCGACATAGTTAATTAAAATATTTACCCCTGCTTTAGCAAATGCTAATGCCGTTGCTTTTCCAATCCCCTTGCTGGCTCCTGTAATAATAGCGTTCTTTCCTTTTAAACCGTTTATCATTCATAACTTCCTTTCCCTACAATTTGAATTGGCTGACGAGATCCTGAGCTTAAGGCTCATCTCGCTCAACGACTCCGTCGTTTTAGTAACCTCACGAGTAGAATGGAGCTGCTGCTCCGATGACGCTGATACATCGTCTGCTCGTTTAGCAATAGCGGCAGCAGCACTTTGCAATTCAGCTACCGAAGCGGATACCTCTTCAGAGGATGCCGAAATTTGTTCAGACGAAGCGGATATTTCCTGGATTTGTGCAGCGACTGTCTGGATTGATTCGAGAATTGTGCTAAACGATTGTCCAGCGTTGTCCACCAATTCCAAACCACCGCTAACCTCCTTCTGCCCTTGACTGGATAATCGAACTGATTCGGTCGTGCTTTCCTGAATAACTGTTACACGCTGGACGATCTGCTCAGCTGAAGTTCGTGTATTTTCTGCTAGTTTTCGAATCTCCTGGGCGACGACAGCAAAGCCTTTTCCTTGTTCACCCGCTCTAGCTGCCTCGATTGAAGCGTTGAGCGCCAATAGGTTTGTTTGCTCGGATATTTCTGTGATCAAATTCGTGAACTCCCCTATCGCTTTTATCTCATCATCCAGATTCGTAATGCCTGTACTAATTTTCGTCACCGATTGATCTATAATCTCCATTTGGCGTACGACCTGTTCAATGATGCCGTTGCCTTCCTGTGCTTCTTTTGTCATTTGATCGGATTCCTCTGAAACGTTTCCTGTCGATTCGGCGATACGTTGAACACCCATCGCTGTTTCGTCTAAAACAATAGCCGTTTCATCGGTAATTTTCGAATTCGCAGATGTTTGCGTTGCGACGTCTCCAATATCTGCTTGCACCTTCTCCGAAAGGCTGCTCATATCTCCAGAGCTAGCCGCCAGTTGTTCTGAGGAGGCCGCAACATTCTCAGATATTTCTTGAACTTCATAAATCATCTTCCGCAAATGATTTTGCATTTTTTTGAATCGATGTCCCCAGCTTCCCGATTTCATCATTTGAGCTCCGTTCTTTCAGTAGAACACTTAAATTACCTCCAGCAATTTCGTTTGCGACTGTGACCATTCGATTAAGCGGCTTTAGCATACGATGGACGGTAAAGATCACAACAACAACAAGAATAACGAACCAAAAGATGCCGTTTAAGTATTGAACTAGACTCGCGTCACGAACGATTTCATCAATATACTCAGCAGAATAATCGATTCCGATAACTGCAATAACTTCCCCGTTGTGAAAAATCGGTGAGAACACCGTCCTCCACGTGCCAAACGGATCTTCGAAAATGTCCGTCACTTGGGACTCACCCGAACTAATTGTTTTTTTCAGCTGTCTCTGTATGTTCTTCAGCTAAATCGTTAAACGGTTCGCTAGGCGAATAGATTTCGTTCAAATTTGAGCTATACACTAAAGGGATGACGTAACCGTCGTCGGCCATTTGCCATACGTAGCTCCAGGCGATTGTCCCTTGCTGCTCTTGGATATAGTCGAGCTGCGTCTGCAAATCGATAAAGTCGGGCTCATCTAAGCCGTTTTGAGAAGCTAATGAATCGAGCTTTTCGGCATCCAGCTGTAAGCTTGTTAAGATTCCGACGCTGAGAAGCTCCTTTTCCAATTCATTGGAAGCGTTCGTTTTTAACGAGTACACGTTAATGCTCGTATAAAAACCAAATGATAGAAGAGTAACAAACCCGACAATTAAAGCCAACTTCCACTTTAAAGACATGTTTCGTAATTTTTTTTCACTGCAAATCCTCCCTAACTTTTCTGCTTCAAGCGGCATGCTTGAATATTTCCAGAGACGCGGTTTCAACTAAAAAAATCTTTATATGTATCCGAGGCCTTTTTTCATCGCAACCCCGGAAGTGTTTTGGCTACTTTGCAATATGTCTGATGAAATCTCGCGCCTGCTATCATCGAGACACTGCGACTCTCTGCACAAGCAAATCTACAAGCGTCACTCCTTTGTTCATAGGTCATAATTCCTGATTGACATGTAATGAGACGTGATTGGTCCAATTATTTGCACCTAACTTGTCAAGCTTCAAATCAGTATAGCGGGCGTATGAAGGGATAAATGCAACGTTTCTCTTACCCATATACAAGGAATAAAGTCCAAGTCCATTTTTACCCCACATGTAATAATATCGGTATTTCGTCTCAAGAATTTAGTACTTTTGTCCAATAATCGTAAATTCTTTTAATTCGCCTCAATAAACGAGGAGCCGATATGATACGTCGCCTCTCACCACCTCCTCAACTCTTCGTTATAGGAAATAACCTTACAAGAGCAAAATTAACGGACACAGCATTCAGCAATTTATTAGTTTATATATCCAAGCCTTTCGTCCTTTCTTCAGCTTCAGCTGAAAGTATTTTTCACTAGACATATCCCCATTTCTGCTTCCCATGCATATACTGCCAATGTAATGTTTAAAAAAAAGGAGCGGACGATGATGGCAAACGAAACATGGAATTTAAGTGATCCCTATGTATATCAAGCATTAAAGGAAGTCACCGGGCAAACTATTGCTGTTCAGACGATACGTGGCTCTGTGAGAGGACAGCTGGAGGATGTAATGCCTGATCATCTCGTCGTAGTGATCGAAGGCACACCGTTTTTTATTCGGATGGAACAGATTATTTGGGTAAACCCGCTTTAACCCTTAAAAAAACTTCAATCATTAAATGGATATTATTTTTGGAAATGTAGGAGGCAAATATTATGATGAAGCGCGTCAACAAACTGGCTATCGAACTCCCGCACCCGAGGCATGGCGATATGAATGCCGCCGCTGCTGTTCAGGAACTTTTGGGGGGCAAATTCGGCGAAATGTCCACTTTAAATAATTACATGTTCCAATCGTTTAATTTTCGTGGTAAAAAAAAGCTAAAGCCATTTTACGATCTGATCGCAAGCATCACAGCTGAGGAGTTTGGTCATGTCGAGCTCGTTGCCAATGCGATCAATTTACTGTCGTTCGGCAATACAGTTCCAGGTGATCCCGATACAACGCCATTGCAAAATGGCAAGGATGCCCGCTACTCCTTGCACTTTACGACTACTGCTCAGACGGCTTATCCGGGAGACGGAATGGGCAGACCTTGGAACGGAGATTTTGTGACGAACAGCGGAAACCTCGTCGCAGACTGTTGCATAACTACATGCTTGAAATTGGAGCGAGAACTCATAAAATGCGTGTCTACGAAATGACAGACCACCCTGTGGCACGAGAAATGATCGGGTATTTGCTCGTTCGCGGCGGAACACACGTTATCGCATATGCCAAAGCGCTCGAGGTTGCAACAGGCGTTGAAGTTGGGAAAATGCTTCCTGTGCCAAGCCTCGACAACAGTAAGTTCGACTATGCTAACAAGTTTATCGATCAAGGATTGTCCAACGTATTATATACATGGGGAGAAGAAGATTATCGCGACATTAATAAAATTTGGAAAGGTGCGAATCCAGAAACAGGTGAGCCGCTGGAAGTCATCGACGGAATGCCGAAGGGAGCACCAATTCCCGAGCTCGAGGAGCTTCCGGAAGAATTTGCACCTGGCATTGATCGAGACGACTACGAACGAATATTAAAGCGGTTAATGGACCATTTGTAAAGCAAAAAGCAGCTGTCAATTAGGAGCAGCTGCTTTTTGGGTAGTTTTAGGAGTAGAACGGAAATGTATTTAACGAATTTGTTCCAAGAAGTCTCCCCTACAAGCTCGCGCGAAGCAGAGCGGCTTAAGCAAAACTTGGCAAGGATTCGTTGTAAGAACGTAAAAAAATAGGCTGAGCTAAATAACTAATGTCCTCTTGTTGGATAGGGGAAAAGTAAACACCATGTGCCAAGTTGTATCCTATGAAGGCTGGTCAACTCGGCAATTGTTTTACATGTTGGTTTTTACAATAGGATAATCTTTAAAGGAGTTTCTGTATCTAGTTGAATGGTTTCTTGAAACTGGATCATATCGCAATTTTTAATAAAGTCTACGCTTTTTTTTCCCCAACATAAACTTTGATAGTGCCCCTCTCTTGTACTAATGCACTAGAAAAAGTAATTAATTGAAGCTCACCACTCTTCAGGGTAAGTTGGATTTCTCCATTTTGATGTACAAACTCTCCCCAACCGGTTTCTAATGACCATAGGCAGCGGAATTTTTCTTGGTTGATCATGGGGCTAAATCCGATATGGCCTTTTACAAGATTGTATTCAAATCCGCTTAACGTAGGCAATAGCGCATAAGAGGCCATTGAGCGGGCATAGTTACTTCCACACTCAAATTCATTCCACGGATTACGCCTTTCTCCGTCATAGCGATCGCGAATTGCTTTGACAACCTCAAGCCCTTCATCGATCATTCCCTCTTGAATCATATGGATAGCTGCTTGGTATTCGAAACCGTTCATTGTCTCTTGCGCGTATGTAATGGGAACAGCGGGTTTCCTGGCATTTTCCGGCCAACTGCAAATCATCAAACCAGCTTCATCATTCAAACTGTATAAACGGCAAGGATTAAAGACATCACGCATACTCTTCTTATAGTTATACTTATACATCGAGCAAGGGCCTTTTTCGTTTGTTCCGGATCAAAGATTTCTCCTAGTCCGCATAGGTTTGCGTGCCATTGGGCCAACACTTGATCGATGAGGCATCCCTCGGCTACTTGATATTTCATTTCTTGCGTCTCGTCGTTCCAATACGTTCTGACCGCTTCCTCCCCGTATTGCTCAAGAGTCGCTTTATCTTTTAAATCAGCAATTTGATGATAATATTCGCCATTAAATAAATGCTCGTCTGTCCACTTCTTCCCTTTTTCGAATAAAGCGACATACGTTTTGGCGGTATCAAGTTCGCCTAAATAGTCCGCCATCTCCGCACCCGCTTTTAAGGCGGCTAAATAAAATCCGTTTAGCCAAGCATTAGGTCCGAAAAGCTCCATATCTAACGTATGATGTTGACGCCCTTCAAGAACACCGTCTTTATCCCAATCCCACTGATCTTCATTCGTTTCTGCCCAAGCAAATTCGATGGACTTTTTCACAGCATTCCAATTCTTTTTCAACCACTCCGTATCACCCGATATTTTCCATTCGCGGTAAGTTTTAAGGACACCCCCAAACTGACCATCTGCACATGCCCGCGACCCGGATGCTTTCCTTCCAAGCGGAAGTTGGGTTCGAAAGGCCATCTTTCCGTCTTCACGTTGATTAAATGCAAAATCAAGGTTCCGCATTGAACGCTCTAACTTCGGGAATAAGAAAGGCAGCGCATAGGCATAATTCCATACATGAGTACACGATCCTTCACAACAGCCCCCATCACTCATACACCCTTCAAAGCCATAGAACGAACCATCGGTTAACCGCAAGCAAGTCGGTGACTTTAACGTTGATAAGTTTGCTGAAACAGCATCGAGAACTACGGGCGGAAGACTAGACGAAAATAACGTTTCTTTAAACAGCAATGTTTCTCCATACAGGCGTTGCCAGTTTGTTATAGAATAGCATGCACTTTCGCTTGAATCTTTAAATAAAGTCGCATAGTAATTTTTCCAAGTACCGGTTGGTTCACAATGTTCATCTGGTTGACACCCACAGCTTCCAGGATTCCAATAGTTATAGCAGTTAGGGAAATTCCAGGCTAATGTAAACCGAACACTATGCTTTTCTTGGGGAGCTAGCGTATAATGCGCGGCTAATGAGCAAAGATCTTCCCCTTGTCCTTCTGACACAAACCGCTTTTCTCCTGTTTGCTTATATGTTCGATTTTTAAAACGGCCGACAGATGTGAAATCAGTCCAAAATGTCTCCAAGTTATCGAACCAATTTCCCCTGTACCAATATTCTTGATAACTAACATCCTTTGCATCTGTAGCTATCGTTATATCTCCAAACGAAGGTTCGTCTTCAGTAAAGCTATTCGATGACATTTTGATCATATGCGATTCGCCGCTCTTTCCGTATTGGCTATACCGTTTCCCATCGGTGAAGGGACTGGCTACCGAAAAGTTAACTGTGTACGTAATGTCTCGATTTTCCGTATTTTTGATATTGATTGAAAAAAAAGGCTGCCGGTATACTTGAATCTTTATCATTTAACGGAATAAATGGATTAAAAGCTATCAGTTCAACAATGCCTGGAAACTTCTCATCTTCAAATCGAAGCGTCGCAAATGGAAACTCGCCCGTAAAGGTCACCTGTTGAAAATGCGGCACCCCTGCCATTGTCGCACGAGCAGGTCCAAATCCATAGCCGCTATGACTTGTTGTTCGAGTATCTCCTACATAGCCCGGCTGCAAATCGCCGTTTAATACCCTAGCATCAAGCAATTCTCCGTCCGCTTCCGCTTTGATCGTAAAATGGGTAAAACTGTTCACACTTCCTTTGTTAGGTCGATTAAAGATCTCCCAATCAATGAATCGTCCATTACCACCAATACCAATACTGCCTGTGCCAATGCCTCCAAGTGGAAATGAGATTTCTTTTGTCTTTGATCCCGAATACACAAACCTTTCTTTTGCTTGAATGGTTGAATTTGGCATCTTCTTCTCCTCTTCTATGTTAGTGATTCAAATATTTATGAATTTGGTTACGATATCTTTGCCTAAAATATATTCTTCATTCGACCATGAGAAAAGCTTCTGCACCCAAGCTCATAAAAGCAAAACGCGAATTCAAAGTTATTGACTAGCTAATTTATTTTCACAGATTATCGCAGCTCCTCTGCCTATACGATGTTTGAGTAGTCCCCTTCTACAAACATAAAAGAACCCACCTTAAGAAGCTTTAATATGACATCAGGAAGCTCATGGTTTGAATGTTTCTCACGCTTGGCTCACGGTTCAGCGGAAGAATTCCGCTCAGCAATGTTCCACTCATTCAACCATGCATATACCCTATTTAAACTAAAAGAGCTCTCTTTGTTCACGGTGCACAAAACACTTCTAACTTATCGTTCGCGTGTCAGTTTACAATGTACTAATCTCTTGAATTCGATGGAAGCGCCATCATTTTAAACGTTGTTTTCAAATCATTCCTTTTTGGAACCACCTTGCAAACTTTTAAAGTATTGAAATATTCACCTTACTTATACCACCGAATGAATGTGTAGGACAAGTAAACAGTCATTTTATTTTTCATAAGGCCGTCCGCCCTCCAACAAAAAAACAGTAGCACAAAACTATGGCCATGGTTTGTGCTACTAATGTTAGTACCTTGAGGGGCAGTTCAGGATCGGGTTTTTTTAGAGGAGTTTACCATTGGATTGACTGCTTCTAGGCATAAAAGAGAGTGATTTTTTAATAGAAGTAAAATAATTTACAATGACGTATTTTCTGGTAAAAAAAATGTTCAAAATTAAATAAATCAAAAATGAAGCAGGCAGGACAAAAATAAAAATTAGTCTTACCCAAAGTGGTGATATTCCTACAAAGTTCGCTATCCCTGCACATACTCCAAATATAGCTTTGTCTTGATTTGATTTCATTAATTTTCTTCCCATAAATTTTTCACCCTTTAATTTCAATTCATAGTTATCACACCTTTTAAAAGTGATTTATTGCATTATAACAAAATAATCCAAACTTTCATATTTTGATCATATGCGATTGCCGTTCTTTCCGTAGTGGCTATACCGTTTCCCATCGGTGAAGGGCTGGCTACCAAAAAGTTACCTGTGTACGTAATATCTCGATTTTCCGTATTTTTGATATCGATTGAAAAAAGGCTGCCGGTATACTTGAATCTTTATCATTTAACGGAATAAATGGATTAAAAGCTGTAAGTTCAACAATACCTGGAAACTTCTCATCTTCAAACCGAAGCGTCGCAAATGGAAATTCGTCCGTAAAGATTAAATTTTGAAAATGCGGAACCCTGCCATTGTTGCACGAACAGGTCCAAACGAGAGTGAGTTCATATTAAACAAAGTATTGCTCCTTACCCCTAGCACAGAAATCATTACCTTGAACACGGTGTCTCTACCCGAAAAGAAATACAAAGATTTAAAAAAAATTATACTTAACGGTAAATGAAGTTCATCAAATCGGATTCCGATTAGCTAAAGAAATGGGCCATCGGAAAATCTATTCGGTTGATTGGATGGATAATTTAGGAAACAGAACTATAGGGGAAGTTTTAGACTGGGCAAAGAATCATCAACTTGAACTATATGAATTAATAACAAAGGTCTACATTCCTCAGCTTAAAACAAATTATAATGAACTAACAATACAAGAGATCCTTAAAAACATAAATCAAAAAGATAGAATTCTAGCAGATCACCAGTTATATTTGAATATTGCTCATATCGGTGAAGATACAAATTATGTAGGAATTGATTGGGTAAGATGGTGGTACCAGAGAAACTTAATTATTTATCAAAATTTAACAAAACTGATTAAGGAAACTAGTGACCGTATTTTATTGCTTATCGGTGCAGGTCATGTACATTTGATTAGTCAATTTTTATCAGAATGCGGGCTTGTTGAGGTTGAAGAGGTTGAAAAATATCTATAGAGATTTAGTCATCCATGCATAGTTACTACATGCCTGTCAAGTTTTAGACAGGCATTGCCTTGCCCGCCCATCCCCTTCATCCTCCAACCCTTATGTCTGTTGTCCCCCTTATCTTCGCCCATTTTTTCCGACTCGTATAGGTATCTAATAAAGAAGAGTTTTTAAAGATATCAAGAGAAAAAAACTGCTATAACTATAGAAAATTAGCAAACTACCTGTCCGTTAACCAAACAACACCGAAAATTCTGTCCTATTATAACAAGACTTCTTCCACATCCCTTCTAGGACTAGGATGTGTATCGTTTATTGGGTAGCCGATTCGAAAAATAAATACTCCTTTCCACAAAGAATGTCCTGATATTTTTTCTAATGCTTGCGAGAATTTACCTTTGCTGCCTAAGTATTTTTCACGGTCATTCATCTCATTTAGTTGATTTAGTGGATGCATGCCCAGACCTTGAGTTACACCATATAAATGGATTCTTTGCCATACCCTTCCTGCCCTAACTCGCTCTTCTTTTTTGAATTCATCTTTGATGGAAATTAACCCATAAGCGGCAGCGGTAGCAACGTGCCTCTCTCTTGTAGCATTTACCCAAAACTCATCATTTTGAGCTTCTGATAACGGTGGTAACATTTTTCCTAGAGCTCTTATCCAGGATGATTCTCCTTGAGCGTCTAACGTAATTCCATCGCGATGTTCTTGAATATCACTCCAACTTTCTCTATACCACTTATTGGAGGCTCTGCTCATCTCCTCATCTTCCACGATCGCTTTAGTTGAATCGATGATGCTATCGCCAATAACTTGTTTTTGATCTTTTGAAGTAAACCAGGTTAGCTTTACATTTTTTTTCTTCTACTCCAAGTGAGTCCATTTGCTCATATATGTATGAGGGGATTGATTTGTCCTTATCATAAGCACCTCTATGTGTGCGTCTGAGTGGAATAGCATGATAGAGATCTGACGTTCTTTCACGCTCTTTTGTTAAAAAGACGGTGGCAACACTTTCTGAACGCTCGGCACTATAGCTTAACTTTGGATCGTAGCCGCGGGCCTTTGCTGACAGCATTAGATTTTCTATTGCACAGCCTAGTCCTATATACATCTCTCTTCGAAACGGATCAAAAGCGCCTAGGTGCCGACTATCATCAGCATATAGCTGAATTTGCTTGTCTGTTATTTTAAATAACCAAGGCTGAGTATTATGGGGATTAGAGGCCAAAATCGCATCTTGAACGATGGCTAAATATCCATTTTGATCGTTGTCGCCATGTAAATCCCAGGGTTCATAAGCTGGTCCTTTACCCGTGTGAAAAACACCTTGATCAAACGCCCTCCATGATAACCCTCCACAAGAAAGAACAAAAATAGTTGCGCCCATTTTTTTTAGAAATGTTCTTCTCGTCATTGTCACATTACTCGTTTCCTGTTTCATTTAGTCCTCCTCCATTGTTTATGTAAGGTTTTATGACCGTCATAATTAGCTGTATACCTTCCTCTATACTTTCTTCACTAATCTCTTCCCCACTTGATTCTAAAAAGGATAACCAATAATTCGTTATGATCCAGCTACTCGTTATTAATGATTTAACTTCATTCGAATCAATTGTTTCTCGTATCACACCTTCATTAATAAAAGAGTCGATCATGCTTTTTTGTTGCTTAATTCTAAAGCGTTGAATTTCCTGATGTCGCTGTTTCAGCTTTGGATCTGTATTCATTAGAACAATTAGTTCCCTATAAAAAAAAGCGATATTTCCACTCTAACTTGAACGAGTTCCGAATGATGGCTCTTATACTTCTAGATAGTCTTTCTTATCCGCTACCCCTATCGACCATACAGAATCCCAATCCAAAACCATCTTTTCTAAAATCATTCTAATGATTTCTTCTTTGTTGCTAAAATGATAATAAAGATTCCCCGTACTTATGCCTGACTCTTTAGCTATATGATTGGTCGATACTGCACCCGTTCCGTACTCATTAAACAGCTCAGTTGCCGTATCAATAATTCTATCCTTCGTTTTGCTCAACATTAACACCTCGATTCCTCAACTACAATTAGAGTAAATACTCTAAATTTAAAATAGAGTATTTACTCTAATTTGTCAATGGGAATTTTCGAGTTTGAAACATACGTAGCTTATTGTTTTGCATGTTCTCGTTCCTTACTTCCAAGGTGCATACCTTGACCAAAACTAGATGCCTTCATAACTCCCACGTTTCAGCAAAATTAGAGTAATTAAATATCGACCGGTTTGACAAGTATATATGGATAGCATTTCAAAGTAATTTTATTGGGGCTATTTTCGGGGTGCGCTTTGGGATTTAATAAATTTCACTGCCTCCTCTCCAAACCGAAACCCCTGACGCCAGTGGCACCAAGGCTACTATTTTTAATAATTTTGTGAACTTGAGATCGAAGCATGAGTTAAGGTGATATTTCACCATATAACGTTTTTTGCTGCTTCTGTGATATATCTTACTATAACTTTGTATGGTTCGGGGGCGGAATGGGGGCACGCCCTATCTCTTACCATCATACAACATTCCTCCCCTTTGGAGGCAATACCGAAAGAATATTTTCTGTTTTAAACGTTCGTCTTTCCTTTTTATAATAGCAGAAAGCAATTAGCGTATGTTCATTTACCTTTAATGGTTTTATATACCGATAAGACAATTGACCTTTCCTATCCATATAAATCATTTGTAAAGTACTTCTTTCTTTGGCGGCTCTCTTCAATATTCCAATCATGGGTAGACCTCCGTTTCTTCCCAATCAACGCATCTTACCTTTTCATTATACACGAACATACGTTCATATATCAACATTGATTAAGAACACTTGTTTGTATATACTATATGCAAAAAGGTGATATTATGCTTACGGACAAGAACGAAAGCTTGTTGAACAAGCAGTATGTTACCGTTTAAAAAGGATTTTGGCATTGAATAAAGAAAAAAATTATGAATAGTGGCGTGTTTAACGGATTGAGAAAAGATAAGTTCGGCGTTGATATTACAGAAGACTTAGGGGTAACGGAGTTTATGAGCAGAGAAGCTCGCAAGGTAGTTTATACTCCTTGCTCTAATAACATAATTGATGAGACAGAAAAGACGATGCTTATATAGAGTGAAAAACAGGAGCTTTACAAAAGACAACTTACTTAGGATCCCGTCCTTTGCAAGTAGATATAACCCCTTCGATTAAAGTGGGGCTATTGTTAGTATACAGACATTTACCATTTGAACTTATAAATCACTTCGTGCGTTCGTATTTGACTTTCCCGCAAAAAGGTACAGTCGAAATTTTTGAAAACTTAGATATAAGTTCACACATTATATATTTCAATATTATTCATAAGTGCAATAAAGAAGGAATATGAATTTTTTTTATCGAAAATAATCCTTTAAAAATTTTACTAACCACTAAAGTCATTAAATTTGGAGGATGTTCTCTATTAAACTCAATTTTTTTTCTTACTTTACTTGTGTTTATCCTTGTTGGTTGTAGTGTAGTAACAGCAAACTGAAGGAGGTTGAATATAAAACATTCACTATGGAAAAAGATAACTTTTCTTTAGAAGTTTCCACACCAGTAAAAGTTAATGTAGGTAGTTTCTTCAAAATAGAAGCTAGTTTTACTTATCAAGGTGATGGGGAATTAGCTTTCGCACACGGAGATCCTGTAATTCATAGTAATATTTTTGATGAAGAAGGAAAAGAAATTGACAAGGGATATGTTAATGTTGACCCATTAATGATGACTATTTTCGAACATGGTCACTCCATAACCGTTGAAGACGACTTTATTCTCGATCAACCGGGTAAATATGAACTGCATTCAGAAGCTGTTTTGTATTTAGCAGATGATCTAAATGAAGTTGATACATCATCAACAGTAGAATTAAGTTCAGAACCAGTTATTATTGAAGCTACTAATTAATGCCTTTAGGCTTCGATGGCGTACTTGGTTTCTGTCCAGACCTTAAGATGTTCAGTAACCGTATATTTTGCGCGGCAGTCCGCTCATATCCTCTGATACCGTGTTGAGATGCCAATTTCGCCCGGTTATTTTATAACTAGAAATTTACGCCGATACTGTTAAGGTAATCGACGATGCATCACCCTCTATAGCGCCCCCAAAACCAAAAACCTCTGATGCCAATAGCGTGCTTTAATAGATCCTGATGGAGGACAGAGTAACACTGGTAGAAAATGGGTAAGTTAGGATGCTAATCAAAATAATATGACAATGATTTACAATACCTTCTATTTTAGAGGATGGTTCCATAGGACGAACTCTTAAAGGGGGATTTAGATTGAAATATCCTTTATGTACTGGGCTGCTTTTTCTTTTGTTATTATTGCTGAACTGTTATTCATTTGTTTTGGTAGCAATCTATTCTATACTGGGGGAGAAGTATTGATAGCGCTGTTAATTATGACTTTTATCCCCCATCCAATATACATGCTATTAGTTATATTTATACTTTGGAAAAAGAGGCTACCTGGTTTAGAAATATTGATTTCAGTTGTAATTATGCTCATACCTATTTGGATAAGTTGGATTTTGATTGATTTTATTTAGCTATTCACCCTCAAAACCAAAAACCCTCAAAGCCAATAGCTTCAAGGGTTTCCACTCTTAATAATTTTGCATATACTGCTCTCTTTCCCATGGGTGGACTTGAGAGCGGAACATATCCCATTCGATATCTTTCGCTTCGACGAAGTGTTCTAGCGCGTGTTCGCCAATGGCTTTGACGATCACTTGATCCTTCAGGAGGGCATCGACTGCGTCCCTTAACGTCGCTGGGAGGTCCTCGATTCCTTCTTCAATCCTTTCCTCCTTGTTCATCACATAAATGTTGCGATCTGTTGCGGCTGGAGGTTTTGCCTTTTTCTTAATACCGTCCAAGCCGGCCGCCAGCATCGCAGCCATTGCTAAATAAGGATTGGCTGCCGGATCCGGGCTGCGAACCTCAATTCTAGTACTGATGCCGCGGGAGGATGGGATACGAACGAGCGGGCTGCGATTACGCATCGACCAAGCGACGTAGCACGGGGCTTCATAGCCCGGAACGAGACGCTTATAGGAATTGACGATCGGGTTTGTAATCGCTGTGAACGCCGCTGCGTGCTCGAGAATACCTGCGAGAAATTGCATCGCTGTCTCACTGAGCTGGGAATGCTTGCCTTCATCGAAAAAGACATTACCGTCTTTTGAGAAAAGCGACATATTACAGTGCATGCCTGAGCCATTGACTCCGAAGAGAGGCTTTGGCATAAAAGTTGCGTGCAAACCGTGCTTGCGAGCAATCGTTTTAACGACGAGCTTGAACGTTTGAATGTTGTCACACGTCTTGACTGCATCTGCGTATTTAAAATCAATTTCATGCTGACCAGGGGCCACCTCGTGATGGGAAGCTTCGATTTCAAAGCCCATATCCTCTAGCTCTAGCACAATATCACGGCGGCAATTCTCGCCTAAATCGGTTGGAGCTAGATCAAAGTAACCGCCTTTATCATTTAAATCAAGAGTCGGTTCGCCATGTTCATCATTTTTAAACAAGAAAAACTCGGGCTCAGGTCCAATATTGAAAGCCGTAAAGCCAAGCTCTTCCGCCTCCTTCAATACCCGCTTCAAGATGCCGCGCGGATCTCCTGCAAAAGGTGTTGGCTCTTCCCCTGGTTCTCCTGGCAGGTAGACGTCACAAATGAGACGAGCAACCTTCCCTTTCTCAGGTGTCCACGGAAAAATGACCCATGTGTCTAGATCGGGATACAAATACATATCTGATTCTTCGATTCTCACAAAGCCTTCAATCGATGAACCGTCAAACATCATTTTATTGTCAAGAGCCTTTGTTAATTGATCAACAGGGATCTCAACATTTTTGATTGTACCTAGCAAATCCGAAAACTGTAAGCGAATAAAGCGAACGTTATCCTCCTCCGCAATTCGCAAAATATCTTCCCTCGAAAACTTTGACATGTTGTGAACTCCTTTCAAGTGATTAAAGTAATATGAAAAGATTTCTTTGCAATCAAATGACTGAAAAAAAATCTATAGTCATTGAATGTTATTGTCTATAGCCTACTAAAGGAATATAGTGATGTCAAAGCGTATGTTAGGTTATCTCACAAAGAAATTTAGCCTTTCATTGCGCGTCCTGACGCCTAAAAACCTTCGATTTTACAACAAATAATGACCTTTCAGAAAATCGGTCGTGAGCTTCCATTAACTGAAAAAAAATGTCTACACCTCAAGTGGAGAGAAGTACATACCTGAGCTAATAGGACAACTGCTGCTCTCCTTTCATCAGGCGGTCTGCCGACGCTCAAAGTGTCCCGGTTGACCATAACTTCATTACGTTCAAAAGCTCTTAAAGTAAACTCATTTTCAGCGGGCTTCTTTCCGCCATCATTCATAAGCCGCCCCGCCGGTGAGCCCTTTAACGAAGCAGTCCTGTGCTCCCTACAACAGCTTTATGTCATCAATTGATCTAAAGCGGAAACAATCGCCACCTTTACATGCTCGTAGGTCAGTCCACCTTGAATATAAGCTGTATATGGCGGACGAATCGGCCCGTCTGCCGTCAATTCAATACTTGCCCCCTGTATAAATGTACCTGCCGCCATTATGACGTGATCGTCATAGCCTGGCATTGGCCCAGGCTGAGGCGTTACGTGTGCATCGATTGGAGAGGCTGCCTGAATAGCCTGGCAAAAACGAATCATTTTGTCGGCGGATGGAAAATGGACGGCTTGAATCAAATCCGTCCTACGATCCGCCCACCCCGGGGCCGTTTTCAACCCCGCTTCCTCCAGACAGGCTGCTGTAAAAATGGCGCCTTTCAATGCTTGGGAAACAACGTGAGGGGCAAGAAACAACCCTTGATACATTTCGAGCAAGCTGTAAAGGGATGCTCCACCTTCCGCACCGATGCCCGGAGCTGACAATCGGAAGGAGGCTTGTTCGACCAGGTCTTTGCGTCCGACGATATATCCTCCGGTTTTCACGAGCCCGCCACCCGGATTTTTAATTAAGGAACCAGCGATTAAGTCCGCTCCGACATGGCAAGGCTCCATCGTCTCAACAAACTCGCCATAGCAATTGTCAACAAAGACGATTACGTCATCCTTTAACATGCGGACAAACCGAATCATTTCTTTTATTTCGTCAATGGAAAACGACGGCCGGTCTTCATATCCTTTTGAGCGTTGAATGCCAATGACCTTCGTTTTAGCAGAAATCGCCTTTTTGATCTGCTCACGATCGATCGTGCCGTCAGCTGTTAAAGGAATGGCCTCATAGTCGATCTGAAACTCTTTTAACGAGCCTTTGCCATTGCCACGAACACCGACGACTTCCTCCAAAGTATCATAAGGTTTTCCCGTAATATATAATAATTGCTCACCTGGACGCAAGACACCGTACAGACAGGTCGCAATCGCATGAGTGCCAGAAATGATTTGAGGCCGGACGAGAGCCTCTTCACCCCCAAAAATATCGGCATAGATCGCCTCTAGCGTGTCGCGCCCGGCATCATCGTAGCCATAGCCCGTGGACGGTGTAAAATGAAAATCGGACACTCGATGCGCTTTAAAGGATGCGATCACCTTCGCTTGATTGTCAAGGGCGATTTTTTCTACCTCTTGGTGGTGAGCAGCAATTTTACGTTCAGCTTCCGTTACAAGCTGTTCCAGTTGTTTTCGATGTACTAATGAATCAAACATGTTCCGCGTTCCTCTCTTTATCTACTTCGCATCAATGGAGTAACGAAACAGAGCCTCCACGATGCTCATTCATTTTGTCAGCAAAGCGGCCAAGGGCGAATGTGGAATCGCATGCCCAGTAATTTGATAGCGATTTTGCTCCTCTTGCCATTCAAGACTCGACACGATTGTCTCCTGCCGACACTGGGCCAGAAGCTGACCATCACTTGCTGAGATGGATGCTTGATAAGGAATCAGCTCTTTTTTCAGCTCCTCTTCTACTTTCTTTGTTAATCGTTCCAAATCCCCAGTCGAAAATGAGCTAATCGAAATGGACGAAACTGGTGGTTGGCTATTAATTGTTCGGTTTGTTTATCCCTTTTATTATAAACGAGCAGCTGAGGAATCGCGTCTGCCTCCAGCTCGTTAATAAGACGATGAACCGTTTGTTCCTGCTGCTCATAATTAGGATTTGACGAGTCAACAACATGAAGCAGCAAATCGGCATCCTGCAGCTCCTCTAGAGTCGAGCGAAAGGCGGCGACCAATGTCGTTGGCAGCGACTGAATAAAGCCAACCGTGTCTGAAAGTAATACGTCCATGCCGCTTGGAAGGCTCAACCGCTTTGTCGTGGGATCAAGAGTCGCAAATAATCGTTCCTCCTCAAGCGTGTTGGCTGTCGTTAAGCGATTGAGCAGCGTCGATTTTCCGGCATTCGTGTAGCCGACAAGGACGACCTGCAGCTTTGCATTCTGCTTACGACGCTTTCGATATCGCTGGCGATGAGTAACGACGGCTTGGAGCTGCTTCTTAATTTCATTCATCCGACGCCGGATATGGCGCCGATCGGTTTCAAGCTGCGTTTCCCCCGGCCCTCTTGTCCCTATCCCTCCTCCTTGACGTGAGAGTGCCAGTCCTTGCCCGGATAAGCGCGGCAGCAAATAGGAGAGCTGAGCTAATTCCACTTGCAGCTTTCCTTCCTTCGATTTGGCACGGGCAGCAAAAATGTCCAAAATTAGCTGGGTTCGATCAATAATTGGCACCTGGCACCGTTCGTGTAAGTTGCGCAATTGACTGGTCGTCAATTCATCGTTAAAAATCATAACATCGGCTTCGGTTTCCGCAGCCAGATTCGAGAGCTCCTCAACTTTTCCCTGACCGATATACGTGGAAGGCTCAATTTTTTTCCCTTTTTTGGCTGATCGATGCAACGACTTCTCCTTTTGCCGTTTCCGCCAAGCTTTGCAGTTCAGCCAATGATTGCTCATATTCCTGTTTGGATCCGGTCACATGGCAGCCGACTAAAATAACTCTCTCCGATTGCTGATTGTCCAATATTTGCAAGCACTTCCACATCCTTTGATGAGTTTGGTTCAATTCTTCATGACTCTTCGCCATTATAGCATAAAGTGCTGCCCCAAGCAGGTTGGGTATAGTTATACCGAATGGGGTAACGGTCAATACTTCGACCTAAAACAGTCTCTTCTATATTCGGCTCTTTCGTCCAAGATAAAAAAAAGCTGCAGTAAAATTGAGGTCCTGCATTAAAAAGCTTCCAGCAGTAAAACTTACTGCTAGAAGCTATCGTGATTCGAATAATCCAATTTATTGATTCGATATAATCTCTCGGACTGCGACTACATTCGCTTGCAAATTTCCCTTCTAATCGCTCTCCTAGACAGAGAGTCTGCTCCGCTTACAGCTGACAGCTATTAAAAGTCAAACTTTACTTTTACGCCGTGTTCAAAATCAACCCAAGGATTTTTTTATTTCGTCGCGATATTTATCAGGCTTTCGTTCAATCGCGAAAAAGTATAACGTATCCTCATTTGCTGGGAAGGCCGGACTGTGCCAAACTCCCTTTTTTAAGATGATCCCTTGCCCCTGCTTAAGATAAAAGCATTTGACCTGGCTTGCCTCGGCTTTTCCTCGGGGTTGTCCAACTCTTGCGACAAAGCCAAAGGCTGAACAATATCACCTTTAATTGCAATTAGTAATTCCTCGCGACCGTCATGCCGCTCCATCGAATCGATAACAAAAGGCTTTTTCGTATTGACTAGCCCCATCCCTATTTCCGTATTGACATCCATCATTTGAATATAGTTCCAGCATTCCCATCCGTCGCCAACTTTAGTAGGGGCGGAATCGGGAATGTCAACTATTTTTCCGAAAGGTTCAATTGCTTCATTTGTCATTGGTTCAATTTTTATTTCCATTTGTCCCACCCTTAAAATTCAAAGTCGTCTACATTCTCTTCCGTAATGATTTCGGTGCCAATCAATATTCTATCTTCCTCAACATTCACTGCACCTACTGTAGGAATTTCCATGCCATCCTTGATTTCTTCATCGTTAGACAGCATGTTCAACACGTGAACCGACGTATACCCTAGCTTAGTCGGATCCCAAGTGACAAGCTGTTCGATCGTTCCGTTTTTTTACATATTTTTCGACTAAGCTAGGGACGGCAAAGCCAGAAATCATGATTTGCCCTTGCTCGATATTCCCTTCATCAACGGCTCGTTCTACTGCCTGTGCTGCTGCAGGTGCCTCTGCACCGGCAAAGCCGACGATTCCTTTAAGCTCAGGATAAGTACTAATCAAGTTTTGGGCATTCTCAAATGCTTTTTGTTGATCGTCGTTACTTGAAACGACCGTGACAACTTCAATGTCCGGATACTTTTCTTCTAATAAACTTTCGGCGGCTTCTACTTTAGCCGTTTGATTTTGTGCGGCTAAGCTTGCTACCATAAAGGCGATTTGACCTTCCCCGTCAATTTTTTCAGCAACAATCTCGACAAATTGCTTACCTAGCTCCTCGTCTGTCTCAGGTCCAATATAATAATCCCTGCTCGATTCCGGTGCATCGCTATCCCACGTAATGACTTTTACATCCTGACTTTTCGCAGTTTCGAATATAGGAGCGACCGCTGTCGGATCATTAGGTGCGACTCCAATCCCATTGACTTGTCTCGTAAGCATATCCTGAATCATATTTATTTGTTGGGAGGAATCAGTCGTCGAAGGTGCATTAAACACAACTTCTACGCCTAGATCTTCACCCGCTTGCTTTACTCCTTTTTCACTAGCTGACCAGTAGGCTGGTCCAACTGACTTAGGATTGATAAAAAGCTTTTTTCCGAGCTGCTGTCAGAGGCAGACTCTCCATCCTCACCCTGAAGCTGCCCTTGTGTGGAGCATGCCGCCATTAAGACCATCATCATTCCGATCGCAAGCCATTTCGTTACATTTTTCAATTGAAACACCCTTTCTTCTAGTTATTTATTTTGCCTGCTAACAGCTATTAAAATTAACACCCCTAAAATCACGGTTTGAAACAGAACGGAAACGCCCATAAGGTTCAATCCGTTTCTTAACGTCCCGATAATTAATACACCTAAAAACGTACCGAGCAGACTACCCTTTCCGCCAAAAATGTGGGTCCCCCCAAGTAATACAGCAGTGATTACATCCAGTTCAATGCCGTCGCCTGCGTTGGCTTGTGCGCTTGCATATCTAGAGACGTAGAAGATTCCGGATATAGCAGCAAATACTCCACTCATTAAAAATGTCATAAAACGTATTTTGACGACGTTTATCCCGGAAAAACGAACAGCCTCTTCATTGTTGCCAAGCGCATAAATGTAGCGGCCAATTCTCGTTTTCTTAATAACTACATAAGCGAGTGCAAAAAGCAAAATCATAACGATAACGTTAAACGGGAGGCCAAAGATCGTGCCTTGCCCTAGGAAATAAAACGATTCCGGATAACCGCTAATCGGTTTGCCTTCCGTAATAATGTAGACTAATCCGCGTAGGGTTACGAGAGTTCCTATGGTGACAACGATTGCCTGCATTTTAAATTTGGCAATTAATAAACCGTTAAGCGAACCAGCCAACGCTCCGACGATTAGGCTAATAAAACGCTTATCCAAATACTCGTCCCATACTGAAAGGAAACGCCGAGAGTAATCGCAGAAATTCCTAAGATCGAGCCAACCGACAAATCCATCGCTCCCGAGATAATAATAAACGTCATCGGAATCGCGATAAGCCCGATTGTCGTTACTTGAATCAAAATATTGAACAGATTTAATTTAGAAAGAAAAAACGGTGACTGAAAACTAAAAAAATACGACAAAACCAATTAATAAAAGCAATAAGACAACGATATTATTTAGTTTGAAGGTGCTTTTTCTTTGTAAATCGCTTAAACTGCTTATCATGTTCATACTAATTCTCCCTCCTTGCTTGCGTTGTTGCGACTACGTTGAATCGTATTCATGATAATGGCAAGGAGCAAAATAAGACCGGTTACAGCGTCAATCCAATAAACGGAAGCTTGGCTTAGCACTAAGCCGTTTTTTTATAATGCCCATGAGTAAAACCCCAATCATCGTCCCTACTAACGTACCGACTCCCCCAAATATGCTGGCACCTCCGATTAAAACCGCTGCAATTACTGTAAATTCAATGCCTTTTCCGGCAGTGGATGCTTGTACATTTCCAACATTTGAAGCAAAGGTAATCGCTGCGATCGATGTGAGTATTCCACTATTAACATAAACGAGCAGCTTTGTTCTTTTTATCTTCATACCGGCAAGCCGAGCAGCGTCAGGATTACCGCCAATGGCATAAATTCTGCGCCCGAACGCCGTATGGCCAAGAATGTACCAAAATATAGCTGCGGCTAAAACAAGGAAAATAACCGGGACGGGAATGCCGAAAATAGAGCCTTGTCCGTAAAAATTAAAGCTTGCTGGAAAGTTTGTTACCCACTGGCCATTGCTAATTGCAACCGCAATGCCCCTAAAAATAAACATCGTTGCCAACGTCGTAATAATGTCCGGGATGTTCAATCTCGTAATCAATAAGCCGTTGAGTGCTCCACAAGCTGCCCCAGCCAGAACGCCAATCAGTGCGGCCATTAACGGATCGACTCCACTGTTAACGAGCATACCTACGATCGTAGCAACGATCGCCAGCACCGCCCCAACAGAGAGGTCAATGCCTCCGAATAATATGACCATTAACATACCGATTGAGATTAACCCGATAGTTGTTATTTGAGTAAGGATCAACGAGACGTTTCCTACAGTTAAAAAGTTAGAAGACAAGGCGGAAAAAGCGGCAAAAACGAGTATCGTGAAAATTAGGATAGGAACCTCTCTTGTCCTTAATAGTTTCATCACCTTCTACACCTCCTCAGCTTTAATAGAGTTTGAGGCTTCCTTCAATAAGATTTGCTGATTAGCCTCACCCTTTAAAAACTGTTTCGTTATTTCCCCTTGATTCATGACAAGAATTCGATCGCTTAAACCGAGCAGTTCCGGCATTTCTGTAGAGATTAAAATAAAGCTTAATCCTTCTGAAGCCAAACGGTTAATCAATTTGTAAATCTCCGCTTTTGCGCCAACGTCTACACCTCTGGTCGGCTCCTCCATAATTAAAATTTCGGGCTCAGTGGCTAGCCATTTCGCTAACGTAATTTTTTGCTGATTACCACCGCTCAAAAAAATTTACGACCTGATCCTGGTTCGGGGTCTTGATCCTCAATTGTTCTATATAAGCGGTAGTGACTTCCTTTTCTTTCTCGTCGTTGAGCATGAAGCGCTCAGACAATTTTTTTTAAAATCGTTAAGCTAATATTTTGCTTCACACTCAACTCCTTAACGAGCCCTTGACGATGCCGATCCGGTGGCAAATAAGCAATACGCTTCAGCATGGCATCCTTTGGACTCTTGATTTCCGTTTCTTTTTTTTGTTTACATTCACTGTCCCCATACCTTTTTTTTCAGTCCGAACAATCGTTCAGCAAGAGTGTGTGTACCTGAACCGACCAGGCCATAAAAGCCTAGGATCTCCCCTTTGTATAAGTTGAAGGAAACCGATTTGCGATTCGTTAAGTAAAAGTTTTTCACTGAGAGGACAGGTTCCTTAGAAATCTCATTACTTTTTTCGGGATACAAGTTTCCTACTTCTTGTCCAACCATCGAGCTTATCAGTTCATCTTCAGTTGTATCATGAATAGATGCTGTTGATACTTTTTTTTCCGTCTCTTAGCACAGTAACTTTATTAGCAATTTCAAAGATTTCCTTCATCCGATGTGACACGTAGACAATCGCGACACCATTACTTTTCAACTTGTTTACAACGTCAAACATTTTTTTTGAACTTCATCTTCCGGAAGAGCTGCAGACGGTTCGTCCATAATCAATATTTTAGCATCGAGTGACAACGCTTTCGCTATTTCGATTACTTGCTGGCTGTGCACGCCTAAATATTGGACTTCCTTGGAAACGTCAATATTGGCGCCAATGGTTTGAATAAGGTTTTCGGCTTGTTTATGGAGCGATTTCCATTTTATTTTCCCGAATTTGTTCGCTGCCTGCTTTCGATCGATAAAAATGTTCTCCGCTGCTGATAGATTTGGGAACAAGTTGAATTCCTGATGGATAATCGCAATACCTAACTCCTGTGCCTCAACCGGGCTTTTAATCGAAACCTTTTTCTCGTTCATATAAATATCGCCAGATGTTTCTGAATAAACTCCGGAGAGGATTTTCATCAACGTCGACTTTCCTGCCCCGTTTTCCCCCATTAGCGCATGGACTCTCCCGGGTACACCTCAAAATCGACACCATTCAACGCCTTCACTCCGGGGAATTCCTTTGTAATGCTTTTCATCGTTAATATTGGCTTACTCATCGTGTCACCTTCTTTGCAATAAATGCTTCGTATTCATCGATCGACGGAAGTGAGGATTGTGCTCCTCTTTTAGTGACAGACAGCGCCGCAATTTTGACAGCATGGTCGACAGCCACTTCTAAATTCCCTGTTTTCACCCAAAGGGCCGTAACCGCTGCGACAAAACAATCTCCGGCTGCTGTTGAATCCACGACGCGAACGTCAGGAGGAGAAAAATGCTTCATAAACGATGATGTGCTAAGCAAAGCCCCCCTTCCACCTAAAGTAACTATAACGCTTTCAACCCCGCGATTGTTCAGGATTTTTGCTGCTTCTATGACCGATTCAATCGTATTTACCTCAAGGCCGGTGAGCTCAGACGCTTCCGTCTCGTTAACGATCAATAGATCAACCATTGAGACAATTTCTGGTGCGATTGGCACTACTGGAGCCAAGTTGAGGACGATATACTTGTTGTGCTGTCTCGCTTTCCTGATAATATGCTCCGAAACGTGCTGCTCCATCTCCAATTGCAAAATAACAGCCGATGAACGACTCAGCATATTCGCTGATTCGTCGATATCTGCGATGGACATGCATTCATTGGCTCCTTTGCTCGTGACGATCGTATTGTTACCGTCCTGATCAACCGAGATCATCGCCACCGCAGTGCCTTGCTTCGTCGTTTGTTTCAAGAGCTTTGTCTCGACACCTTCTTTGGCTATGCTACGGATCAACTGCTCCCCTAAATAATCCGCTCCTACCTTGCCGACCATCCCCACCTTTATGCCTAATCGTGATGCGGCAACAGCCTGATTCGCCGCCTTTCCTCCCGGAACCATCGCCCACTCATTTGCACTAAGCGTCTCTCCCACTTTAGGCAATTGATTTAAAAAAAAGCAACAAAATCCATATTGATACTTCCATATACTAAAATTTCAACGTGGTTGTTCAATAGTAACCCCTTCTTTTTTTCTTAATTTTTATGTTCAATCAGCAACGATTAGCCACGCGGGGAAGCGGCTTTTCTCAATTCTCTCGCCCGTCGTACTTCATCCATAAATCGTTTTGCCCGGACGGGGTCTATCGGGTTTTTCATATCGCCGTTTTTAATCCAAGTCGCTACGCACACACCATCATAATACTGCAATAGCTCACAAACGTTGTCTCCGGTTGCACCTCCGCCTAAAAATATCGGCGTATCCTTTACTTTTGTTCTTGCCATTTTGACCAATTCGTAACTTTCCTCTGTACTTTTTCCAGCGATAAACAAACCATCAGCAAATGCTTCATGAACAGATTCCCACGCCGCATCCTCAATTGGCTTTCTTCCTAATGGAACGCCATGTATTTCATAGACATCGGCATAAACAGGTATATCGCTTTTTATCCGTTTTCTGAGTGCTGCAATTTCAACACATTGGGCTTGCAACAGTCCGGCACTTGTCACCTCAGCGCCAGTAAACAAATGCTCGACCCTTACAAAGTCAGCGCCGATTGCGTCAGCGACCGAGAGAGCGGCCACCCCGTCCCAGTTCAGCAAAACTCCTAATATCAGTTCAGGGAAGTGCCTTTTCACTTCGGAACCGATCATCGTCATATAAGCAATCGCTTCCGGAGAAGAAATTTGCTTGATCGGCATATCATTCATATTTTGAATCATGACTCCATCAAAACCATTTTCCGCGACCATCTCTGTTTCTTTCAGGACACGGTCGATGATGTCGTTTATTTTTTTATCTGTATGCCTGTAGCTGCCTGGCAATGGCTCAGGCTGAATCATCGAAATGGCCAAGCCATTCGGGTTGAACAAATCCACCATAAGACTACTCTCCTTTTAGCTCGTGATAAAACTTTGTACTAACGGTAAACAACTGGCTTGCCGGAATGATTCCCTTTTCGGAAATAATCGCGGTAATATATTCGGGTTCTACCGCTAGAAGCTCAGGGCAAGTAAAGTCTGTTATCTCCTTTTCTTCCTTGCTCCACGTTGACGCCAATCTGTTTGTCAAGTCATTCTCAACAAGAGCCTTTTCATATCCAAACATTGAGCGGATGTCAACCTTGATTAGCGGCGTAAGGACGTACAAAGGTATATGAAACTCTTTGCAAACAAGCCCGACAATATCAGATCCAGTTGTGTTGAATACGGTTCCATTCGGATAAAACGTTTCGGCCCCGATAAAGGCTGCATCACATCGTTTTAAAAAGTACATGATAGCAGCATCAGGGATAAATTTAATGTTATGGCCTGCATTCAGACAAGCTTTAACAAAAGGATACCCACCGTCAATTGACCTACTTTCTGGAATGACGACCGTTAAGCCTCCGTCCTCTTCACCCAATCGCTCAAGGAACCTTTCAACCGTACTGGAATAATCAAAAACCATAATCCGATCGAATGTTTTGGCTACGTTTACGCCATATTCGACGACTTGCTCGATCGCTTCTTTAGCGCCTTGCAAATAGCTGTTCTTATTTTCAATTATGTTATTGACTGCTTCAGGCGTTTCCAAGTCTCTAACATCGTTTATTCCTTTAATCATCATTCGAATCGCATTACTTATCGCTTGGCTTGCTTCTCCTCTCGTATCAATAAAGTATTGAGTAACGATAGCAATATTAGCGATAATCGCATCGACCGATGAACGATTCTTTTTCCCTTCCAAAGCAATCGCTTCGATCATTTCCCCGATCATGTGAATATGCTTACTTGCGCCCAACACTCTCTGGGTCACTATGTCATCGAATAGCCCCCTGCTTTTCTCAGGTAGGGCTTGTCTTGCTTTGTTCATTTCAACCATAGCTGCTCACGGTCCTTTTTCAAAACTCGTAATATTTAATAAATAGATAATTTTGGAAATATTAAAATTGTGCGAGAGCGGTTTCATAATCACCATCGCTATAATGGTTTTCCTTAACCGAACTCCTGCATGACAATTGCTCTTATTCTTTAATCTTTCTTTATACTCATTGAGACTTTGTATCGATAAATCTCAGCATTATAATAAATTTCGACAAATTCAACTGGAATATGTTGAGCATCAAACGTAACCCTTTCTTTATAAAATACGGGTTGTTTGTCTGTTAGCTTGAGTACTTCTCTTAAGCTCTTATTTGGCATTCTCGCTTCCAACACTTCATTTGCAGAGCTTAATTCGATCCCTTTTTTTCTTCAACAATTTGTAGAGTGACGTTTCGCTATTAATTTCGTTGGCGAGAATGCTCAAATGATCGCTTTTGCGAATATAGGCTTTGTGAAGCCCGACGATTTTATTTTCGCTCATCCGTAAACGTTCAAGATAATAAACGCTTTCACCAAGAGCGATTCCAAGCGAATCGGAAACTTTTACGTTCGCTTCAATCTCCTTAAAAGATAGAACTTCTGAGCGTGAAATTCCGCCTGCCTTTGCAATATCAGTACTAAAGCTAGTAAGCTCCTGCAAATTGTAATTATGCTTAAGCGGCATGACAATGGTGCCTTTTCCTTGATATTTCTTGACAAAACCGTCTCTTTCCAGATCTTCTATCGCTCTTCTTACCGTGATCCGGCTAACATCAAACATTTGCTGAAGTTCTTTCTCTGAAGGGATTTTCTCACCTTCCCCGATTGAGCGATTTTCGATCGCTTCTTTCACTTTCATATAAATTTGAAAGTGAAACGGCTCCTTTTTATTTTTATCAATCGTAAAATCTATTCCTATTGGTCTCACCTCTCTTTATCGGAAACGTTATGACGTTATGATGTTTATAATTGCATCATACGACACGTTTTTCACTTAGTCAAGAAGTTTTTTTTGCAAAACGCTGTGATCGCCCATCCTCATTAGCGTAAGAATTTAGCGCTGCACTAGTGAGAAGCTTTCTTTCGATCTCTATTTTTCGGATACGCTCTCCTTGCAAGCCGGCTCGATTCTACTCTACTTTTGATGTGGTCGCTTTACTGCGCGGTCATCCAGGCTCAATCGAGACAAACCAAGGGCGGACCCGACGGTTAAAACGATACTCTACTATCTTTCTGCTAGGTTATAATTTTTTTATAACGTTTCTTGAGAGCTAGAATAAATATTGAGGAGGAACAAAAGCGCAGATCGCTCTCTCTACACCGGACAAATGGATGGCGTAGGCAGAGCTAAAGGAAACATAGGATGGAGGAATCGGACAGAGCCAAAGGGCGTTTGCCCGTTGGAGTTGGACGGGCAATGCTTGAATGAAGAATCGTTCTCAACAAAAACAAGCCCGCACTATTGCTAGCGGGGCATTTTCCACTTCAGTTCAATTTGACATGCGAGCTTTCAAAATTAAAATCCTCCCGCAATATCGTTTGCAGCGACTGGCGATCATAAGATCCTTCCCGCAATAAGCGGACAGCCTGCAGCCGAATGGCTTCCTCCACAATATTACGTATATAGCGGCCGTTACTGAAGGTGCCTTCTTGTTCGAGCCGCACCTTTCGCAGATGCTCGCGCACATGACGTTCACTGTCGCGCGTTAGCTCGTATTCGCGCTCTCTGACCATCCGCCTAACGATCTCCACGAGCTCATCCGTCGTATAGTTTGGAAAATCAATAGCGATCGGAAAACGTGAAGGCAAACCAGGATTGAGGGAAAGAAAATAGTCCATTTCCCTAGAGTAGCCGGCTAGAATGAGCACGAATTCGTGCTGTTCGTCTTCCATATTTTTCACTAATGTGTCAATCGCTTCCTTGCCAAAGTCTTTTTCACCACCACGGGCAAGAGAATAGCTTCATCGACGAACAAGACCCCGCCGCTTGCCTTTTTTATAACTTCTCGCGTTTTTTTGTGCTGTGTGACCGATGTACTCCCCTACGAGATCGGCTCGCTCTACTTCAAGCATATGTCCCTTCGACAGAACCTCCATCTCACGGAAAAAGTTCGCAATTAAGCGGGCAACTGTTGTTTTACCGGTTCCAGGGTTCCCTTTAAAGATCATGTGCAGCACTTGCTTTGACGTCTTTAAGCCTTGCTCCTGGCGACAGCGATTCACGTAGAGCCAGGCATAGATTTCCTTCATCAGCCTTTTTACCTCATGAAGACCGACGTATTCCTCAAGCTCCTGTTCAAATCTCGTCAATATTCGATGCTTCTTCTTTTCCTCTTCAGAAAAATAAAGGGTTTGATTCGTTCCATTCCGCTCCTCATGATTATGGTTAAGGACAACATTAATTCGGCCGTTTTTTGGCGTGTTCATTGGAATACTCATGCTCTCACCCTTTCTTGAGCCGAAGCCTTCGAGTGCTTGGCGTTGCTTTATTACTTTACTATACGCAGCTAGCTAAAATTTGTGACAAATGCCTAGATGAACGCTAAACTAAGGTTAAGAGAAATCCGAATCGTTGAAATTGCAAAATAATGAAAGCGAGGGGTTAGATGCGCAAGCAACTGCCGAATTATGTAAAGCAATACATTCATCACTTAGAAAATAAAGCCGCCAGCCTCCACAGTGAAGCGATACATGTATGATTTGACCGATTTCTTCCACTGGCTTCAGCTCGAAAAGAAATCGAATGATTTCAAGACATGGGCTGAGCTCAGTCAAGACGAAATCGAGCGATTTTTCTAGAGCGGATCGATAACAGAAGTTATCAAGTCCGTACGGTCAGAAGAATTTATTCTGTCTTAAGGCAGCTTGCGAAATACTCGATTGAGCAATCGTGGTGTTTAACCCATCAAGTGCTTCTATACGATCCTCCCGCCTTAAAACAAACGAAGCTCTCTCGCAGTGAATGGTTGACTACAAAAGAAGCGAAGCAGCTTTTTCAAATTCTTCGTTCCTCTAAAGGCCTTTCCGACAATCAGCTTCGTGCCTGGCCATTATTGAAAAAACGAAATGAGCTGATCATTCGATTTTTCCTCAATTACGGACTTTCTTTGCAAGAAACGGTTCGGTTGTGTATGAATGACATTCGTTTTGAGCGGAATCAATTTAAAGTTAGGCATGAGGATGGCTCTAGTCGTAAGGCCGATTGGATCAAGGAAGATCAGCGCCTAGCATACGATTATTTAAAGCAAATCCCGGAGCCTGTCAGGCCTCGCTATTTTAGCATGATCCCTTCCTCGTTGCCTTTGATTTTCAACGCAAAACCTTTCGTTGGTCGTATGAAGATGATCAGCCCAAATCGCTAACGAACATCGCCATTCAGAAAATGCTCAGGCAGGAAGTGAAACGAGCGCGCATGAGAAAAGGCATTTCAGCTCAGCACCTTCGCCATACGTTTATTCTCCGCTCCCTGCTATCAGGTGCTTCAGTCGACGGGCTGCAGCATACGCTTGGGCTCGCCTCTCCGCTCTCACTACAGCGGTACGTGCTCACAATCGCCGCTATGACGGAGAAGGAAAAATCGCTGCTAGATCCTGAGGGTGGTGAGCTTGCCGGCACTACGCTATAGTAAATCTATGCTCGCCTGCCTGTCTATTATTCACCGCATCAGCCTTACGACATTACTTGAGCAGCGTAGACAATGTCTTCGTGTCTGAATCGATTGATAGTAGACCTAATTAGGCGGGGGCACAAGCCGTCGAGCTTACCGAATCGAGTTCTCTCGTACTAACAGGAGGACAGCTCTTTCGATTTTTATGCTTACGACTTCCCCAGTGAGCATTACAATTTGCTTGCGTAAGCGTCTCAATTCGTGGCTATGGACGGAGGAAGAGACAACCGTCCGGGCGGTTCGCGTCCATGCGAAAGCAGCTCAAAAAACTGAGCCTCTCAAAAGAGCAGGCTCAGTTTTTTAACATATGCAAGTAAAATTAGCCCCCTGCATGAATGAACGGAGTCATGCATTTAAGATTTTATTCATTCAGCTTCTGATTTCAACTGAACATTACGCTGAGGAGCAAAAGTCGAAATTCCATGCTTGTAAACTAGCTGCTGCTTACCATCAGTCTCCAAAACCACAGTGAAATTGTCAAACCCTTTGATCTGTCCACGCAGCTGAAATCCGTTCAGCAAGAAAACAGTGACAGAAATATTGTCCTTACGGAGCTGGTTCAAAAATTGGTCCTGAATGTTAATTGGCTGTTTCATTTGTTCTGTCCTCCTCTAATTGACTAACTGTTTATTTCGATACGTTCTGATATTTTCCTTCAACAAAATGACAAATTCGCATAAATAATTCATCTGAAAGTCCTGCAGTCAAATCGTACCATTGTGCCTCTGTTTTATTTTTAAACCAAGTCAATTGCCGTTTCGCATAGCGGCGCGAATTCTGCTTCAATAAATCGATTGCTTGTTCGCGCGAGAGCTGTCCGTCGAAATATTGGTAAAGCTCCTTATAGCCAATCGCTTGAACGGCTTGACTGTCCCTGATTCCTTGTTCATAAAGCCGGCGAGCTTCAGCAAAAAGACCGTCGCAAACCATCTGATCGACTCGTTTGTTTATTCGTTCGTATAATAACGGCCGCTCAATTGTCAATCCGATCATCGCCAGCTGATAAAGCGATTCAGGGGCAGTCGGCTTTTGTCTAGAAAAAGGAACCCCCGTTAACTGATAAACCTCAAGTGCGCGAATGACCCGCCGGCGATTGTTCGATGAATGAGCGACCGTGCTCCCGGATCAACAGCGAGGAGCTTCTCATAAAGCGCATCATTTCCATACTGATTAGCATACTGTTCAAGCTCTTCGCGATAATCGGGGTGAGCTGCTGCTCCGAAAAAGAATAGCCTTGAATCACTGCATTGACATACAAGCCTGTTCCACCGACCAAGAAAGGAAGCTTCCCCCGCTCATTCACCTCGCTAATTAAGCTCGTACAGCGTTGCTGAAACTCAGCAACCGAGAAAGGCTCGTCCGGCTCTTTAATATTAATTAAATGGTGTGGAATCCCTTCCATCTCTTCTGTCGTAACCTTTGCTGTTCCGATATCGAGTCCCCGATATACTTGCATCGAATCACCACTGATCACTTCACCGTTAAAATATTTGGCAAGCTTGACGCCTAACGCTGATTTCCCGACGCCGTCGGTCCGGCGATAACGATTAATTGTTCTTTCATCGAATTCTCCCTGAATTGAATTTGTTAACTCACTTATCCCGAATGATCATCTGAATATTAGCGATACCCGTAATGAAAGCTCGCATGCTTGCGCCTAATTGCCGTAAAACCGAATCGTTTAAAGCGAGTACTTTGCCAATGATCCTTTAAAATGACACGTTTGCTCGCAACTCGATTGGCCTCAGCTATTGTCTCTTCAAGCAGCTCAGTATCGGTAGCAAATGCCTTTAAGCCTTGCAATCCGGTCGAGGCATCGATCGTTTGCTCAAACATCGGATCGAAATAGACGACATCAAACGAGTCATCCGGCTGTGCAGTTAAGAAATCGTGATGGCTTACTGCGATCACCTCGATCGCTCTCATCGCTTCAAGCATTTCACGACTTCCCTCTCGCCATGTCGCGAGCCCATGACGGACAAGACAAGCAAGAGCTCGATGAGCCTCAAGCCCGACAACCTTACCTGCTTTTCCAACGGCAAGCTGTGCGATGATGCTGTCTGAGGCAAGGCCTAACGTGCAATCAAGAAAGGACATCCCGGGAACAAGCTGTGCACAATTGATCAGCGGGTCATCGCCTGTACGCATCCATTGTTTCGTTCGAAACATCGCCGAATTCGGATGATAAAAAAATGGCGGACCTCCATTTTGCGGATAAAGGGTAAGCTTGTTTTTTTCCGATGACTAAAACGTCCGTATCATAAAGAGCGAGTAGCTCTTCAATAGAGGTATCGTCTCTTTTTACGAAATCGGATTCAAGCGGACCGGTAAATAATCTAGCCTTCACTGCGAGACTGTTCGCTCCTTTGCGAGCTGTCGTTACGATCATCGTCTCTCTCCTTTAAAAGAAAAAAAACTAGTAAAGGCTCTGCATCCTTCATGTTTACCTCTACATCACACGTTTAAACATTTTTTCCAATTCATAGGTTGAAAAATGAATGATAACCGGTCTTCCGTGCGGACACGTATACGGATCACGGCATCTGCGCAAGCTCTCAAGCAAGGCATGCATTTCGTCTTGACGTAAGTGACGATTGGCCTTTATCGCTGCTTTGCAAGCCATTAAAATCGCTGCATCCTCACGAAGACTTACTAAGTCGACCCGACGCTGTTCGAGCACTTGCTCGACCATTTCGCGAAGCGTTTCTTCCTCCTGCCTTTCGGTAACCAGCTTGGGTGAGAGCGAATCATATACGTCTGGGGGCCAAACGGTTCGAGAAAAACACCGACCTGTATTAGCTGCTCGCGATGCTCCTCGATTAGTTCTGCCTCCTGATTTGTGCATTCGATCGTGATCGGAACGAGCAATTCCTGAAGCTGCGGTTCGACTTGAGCCAGTTTATCGCGAAAATCTTCATACTTTATCCTCTCCTGTGCTGCATGCTGATCAATAACGTACATTCCGTTTTCATTTTGGGCAATAATATACGTTCCATGCATTTGTCCAACTGGATAAAGGGTAGGGATGCGCGGCTCCGTCGTCGTCTCCTCGACCAAAGGCTCGGACGGTGCCTTTGGCGCTTCTTTTTGCTCGTTCAAGCTTTGGAAGCGCTCCTCTTCCTGCACGTCCGTGCTAGGTGAGTTTGATTCTTCTACTGCTTCTTTTTCCCATAAACCAGCATCCCGAACAGAGGCTGACCCTTCGACCTTTGCTAGTTCTGGACGGCTTTCACGCACTTCGGCCGGCTGCGACTTGCTTGTGCTTTCTTCTTCACGAAAATCAAACGGTATTTGCTCAGCCTTTATTTTCCTCGGCTTTTCCAACGGGGTCGTTGGAATTAACGACGTTTGCTGGAATTGCTTTTTTATCGCCTCAGTAATGAGCTCGCACAGCTCGGCCTCCTTGCTTAGCCTTACTTCTAGCTTTGATGGATGAACATTCACATCAATCAAAGTCGGGTCCATCTCAATCGAAAGAATGACAATCGGGTGTCTACCAATTGGAAGAAGTGTATGATATCCTTCCTGCACCGCTCTGGCCAGTGGGTAGTTTCGAATAAACCGGCCATTAATAAAAAGCGACATGTATTGGCGCGAGGCTCTTGTAATTTCCGGTTTCGCTATATAGCCAGTGACAGTATAATCGAGTGAACGGCCTTTAATCGGCACCATATTTCTCGCGACATTTCGTCCGTAAATAGCAGCGATCACTTGGCGCTGATCGCCATTTCCACTCGTTTGCAACACCGATTTACCGTTATGAAAAAATTCGAAGGCTACGTTAGGATGAGCTAAAGCAAGCCTGTTTACGATATCGCTGACATTGCCCGCCTCGGTATGTACCGTTTTTAAGTACTTTAATCTGGCTGGTGTGTTATAAAAGAGGTTCTTAACGACAATTTCGGTACCTTTCCGCGACTTTGCCGCTTTTCTTTCCACCGCTTGCCCGCCTTCCAGCTTCAGCTCTACCCCAGCACCGCTACCCGTACTCGTTCTCATCGTCAAATGCGAAACTGACGCAATGCTCGGCAGTGCTTCTCCGCGAAAGCCAAGGGTGACAATGTTAAATAAGTCGCGCTCGGTTTTTATTTTACTTGTTGCATGCCGTTCAAAGGCCGTTTCCACGTTATCCTCTGTAATTCCGTCACCGTTATCAACGATTCGAATGGCCGAAAGCCACCCTCCTCAATTTCAATTAATAGATGCGTGCTGTTTGCATCAAGCGCGTTTTCTGCTAGCTCCTTAACAATTGAAGCCGGACGCTCGACAACTTCTCCAGCCGCGATTTTATTGGAAAGTCGATCATCGAGCTTAACGATTGTCCCCATGTTGGTCGCCCCTCCCTTTGGCAAATACTATTTTTTTTAAAAGCTTCTGCAGTTCGTTGATTAGTTGAATCGCCTCGATCGGAGTTAAATTCAACACATCGGCTTCAGCAAGCTTTTTCAGCACCCGTTTGTCCTGCTTCCCCACACCTTGTTCCTTGACAATGCTTTGATTTTGCTCTGCAAAAAACGAAAGCTGGATTGGCTCTTCCTGTTCTTCCTCAGCCTCTGTAGTCGCTGCTGTTTCAGCTTCAAAAACGGACGGCTTCGCCCCCGACTCAAATTGGTGGAGGAGGTGTTCGGCACGCTCGGTTACTTTTTCCGGCATCTCGGCAAGCTCAGCGACGTAAATCCCATAGCTCCGATCGGCTTGTCCGTCAATGACCTTATGTAAAAAGACGACCTTGCCATCGTCTTCCGTCGCTGACACATGGACATTTTCCAGGCTAGTTAATGAGCGGGAGAGTGTCGTCAGCTCATGATAATGAGTGGAAAACAACGTCTTTGCACCAATCTCATCATGGATGAATTCGATAATCGCCTGAGCTAGTGCCATCCCATCATAGGTCGATGTCCCCCTGCCAATTTCATCGAGTAAAATCAAGCTGTTTTGACTTGCCTTAGTCAAAGCATATTTCGTCTCCAGCATTTCCACCATGAAGGTGCTTTGTCCGCTTGCCAAATCGTCTGCGGCTCCAATTCTAGTAAAAATTTGGTCAAAAATCGGCAATTCAGCGCTTTCAGCCGGTACAAAACAACCAATTTGCGCCAAGACAGCCGTTAAAGCAAGCTGACGCATATAGGTGCTTTTTCCGGCCATGTTCGGTCCGGTAATCAAGAGCATTTCTCGCCCGGCGCTCATCAGCACATCATTGGCGACGTACTCCCCTTTAGCGATTACCGTTTCGACGACCGGGTGCCTGCCGGCGCGAATCGAAATCGAGCGTTCGCTTGAAAAATGCGGCTGGCAGTAATGCCGCTGCTCACTCACAGCTGCAAACCCTGCGAGAACGTCTATTTCGCTAATCGAATGGGCGAGACTTTGCAAGTGAGCGACAAATTGCTTCGCCTGCTCGCGAATCGAGACAAATAAATCGTATTCGAGCTGTTCGATCTTTTCCTCCGCTTCTAAAATGAGTGCTTCCTTTTCTTTTAATTCAGGCGTAATAAAGCGTTCTGCGTTCGTTAACGTCTGCTTCCGCTCATAACGGCCTTCAGGCAAAAGCACCAAATTGGCACGCGTCACTTCAAGATAATAACCGAAAACTTTGTTATAACCAACTTTCATTGACTTAATTCCTGTAATTTCCCGTTCCTGTTGCTCAAGCTGAGCAATCCATTGCTTACCGTTGATGCTTGCGTCACGATATGTATCCAATTCCTGATGATAGCCGGCGCGAATCATACCACCTTCGGTAATCGAAATCGGCGGTTCTTCGACTAAGCTTTGCTCAAGTAGCTCAACTAATTCTTCGTAGCGCTCTTTCTCTGTAAACCACCGCTGCAAAAAATTAGGGTTCATTTCAGCGACCATTTTCTTTACGTTCGGTATGCGTTGCAATGAACGCTTTAACTGAACAAGCTCGCGTGCATTCACATTGCCGTATGCAATTCGGCCGGCGAGCCGCTCTAAATCATAGACGTGCTTCAGTTCATCGCGCAGCTCTTCCCGCTCAAAGTAATGGTCCATCAATATTCTCACAATCTCATGCCGCTGTTCGACCTTATCTTTACTAATGAGCGGCCGCTCGATCCACCGTTTTAGCATTCTGCCACCCATGGCAGTCACTGTTTCATCGACGACTGCCAACAATGAGCCCTGCTTCTGTTTCTCCCGCAGCGTTTCCGTCAGCTCGAGATTTCGTTTTGAATGAAGATCCATTTTCAAAAAAAGAATCAGGTGAATAGTAGTAAACCTTTTGCAAGTGATCGAGCGAACGCTTTTGCGTACGGACTAAATAGTTTACAAGTCTTGCAAATGTAATTTTCAGCTTGTGCTGCTCTAGTTCGCTGCAAAGCTCAAGATAAGGAGCGGCTAGATTCGTGTCCTCCTCATAGGAGAGCGTTACGGATAAAGCATCCTGAAGCGTATGGGCAAGCTCAGTCTGCTCGGGAGAAAGAACAACCTCCTTTGAGTTCGAGGCAGCTACTTCGTGAGTAACTTCCTGCATGTCACCTCCGACGAGAGTGACCGCATTTTCACCCGTCGATAAATCTGTCCGGGCTATCCCGAACGAGCCGTCTTCGAATTGTGTCACAGTCGATAAATAATTATTTTCCTTCTCACGAATCATTTTACCGTCCATAACCGTTCCAGGCGTGATCAGCTTAACAACCTCCCGCTTCACCACGCCCTTCACTTGCTTCGGATCCTCCACCTGCTCACAAATCGCTATTTTGTAGCCCTTTTCAACTAAGCGGCTAATATACTGCTCTACTGAATGATATGGGACACCGCACATTGGAATTCGATCCTCGCCTTTGCCGCGACCGGTTAATGTGATTTCGAGCTCCCGTGCCGCTCTTTTCGCATCCTCAAAAACATTTCATAAAAATCGCCAAGTCGGAAAAATAAAAAGGCATCCTGATGCTGTGCCTTAATCTCTAAATATTGTTTCATCATCGGAGTCTCAGTTTGTTGGCTCATCTTTTTTTTAATCCTCCACAGTACTAATCACTAGAAGTTTATTATAGCATAGGCTGACCCGCTTCGCATTAGCGGACTCGTCCATGAATAGGCCAGCCTACCTGCGAAAGTGTACCGCATGTTGCAGAGTATCTCTCTAGATAAAGTCACTTTGTCGTCTGTACTTCCGTGTGTTCAGATTTCTATTCTAGGCGATCATGTCGCACGATGGTGAACAACGCGTTAGGTGAGAAATAATTTATTCAGACTTCGCCATCTTTGGGAATTTCACTCTCTAGTACTCTTCCAGATTGACGAAAGACTTGTTCAAACGGATGTTCAATTTTAGCTTCATTCCTTTTCCTTCCTTAATTTTATCCCTTTGAAATCTATTTCTATGATCCGATCGTGACCATTTCTGTTAAATTGGATATCATCCATTGTTCCTTCTAATAAAAAAGCATCTTTATGAATTGGCTTTAAACCGATTGGAGAGTCAAGCACATATGCCTGAAGCTGATCCCCTTTTAATTTAACTGTTAGAGACAAATTCATCGACTCCGATTGATAATTACCTATATACTCTAACAAATTTTCCTTCCCTATCGACTTGTTTTCATCGATAACGTAGGATGCCTCTGCCGCCCGATTCTCCATACAATTAAATATCCCATTCATGATCGCAGTCGGTGCCATACTTAAAATATTCGTGAGGACTATTCCCGTTAAACCTTTTTCAGGAATAATATACATTTGCGCTCCTCCTCCTTTAATACCGCCTGCGTGTTCGACCAATCTTGTCCCATGATAATCGGGAACGACAGAAAGGCCGTAACCGTAACCTTGATTGATGATCGGATTTTTCCAAATATGAACCTCTGTCATCTGTTTCATACTATCATTTGTCAAAATCCGTTCGTCTCCTACCTTACCGCCTGTTCGGAAAAGTTCTGCGTATTTCAGCATGTCGGAAACGGTCGATTTCAGGAAACCGGAAGCTCGTTGCACAGGAGTGTCCCACCAGTTTGGGGAAGGGATGACTGCTTTTTTTTCCACTCTCTTCCCGAGATACATAGATCTTAGTTACATCTTCATCATTTAAGTCTTTCAAAAAAAAGGAGGTATATTTCATCCCGGCAGGCACTAAAATCTGTTCATAGACATACGTTTCATATTTTTGCCCGCTTACTCGTTCAATAACCGCTCCTAACAAACCATAGCAATCATTACTGTAATGCCATTTTCCCCGGGTTCACTCAACATGTCGAAATCCAATTGTCCAAGATATTCGAGATATTTTTCATACGTTTGAATCGGTTCAACCTCTTCTTTATTACCTTGGATCGTCGGATCATACCTGAAATCATCCTCCGTTAAGCTTTCGTACATGACCATCGGAAACGTTTGAAGGTCTGGAATCCCGCTCGTATGTGTCATAAAATGATGAATGGTCATTTGATCGGCATATTTCTCATTTTTAAGACGAAAATCAGGTAAATACTTTTTAATCGGGTCATGCAAAGAGAGCTTCCCCTTCTCCTGTAATTGCATTAAGGCAACACATGTAAAAGATTTCGTAATCGATCCAATGGCAAAGACAGTATCACTCGTCACTTGTAACTGATTTTCCACATCACGGAAACCAAAGCCCTTTTCATACAAGACCTGTCCGTCCTTTGCCAGTCCGATGGCAACACCAGGAAGGTGAGACTCCTTCATCACTTTTTCTGCATAGGTTTCAAATGTAGCGATCCAGCTTTCATTTTTCATTTTTTTCACTTCCTCCTACCTTTTCTATTGCGCGCTCTTGATGAATGAATCTCCATTGAAATAAAATGAACACAAAATCCCTCTACTGACTAAAGATTATTTATAGCGCATTTTAATCACCTCCTAGATCGATTGACTTTAATAGGCACCATCTCTCATTTTGAGCCGCTCAACTCATCGGTTTCCGATAGAGAATAACTGAATGAATAAATTTTTATTCATTCAGCTATTGTTACAAAGAAACTATGACATTTCCGTGTAATAAAACAAGGGCTCCAACATCTCTCATTCCACCGAGTTCATTGAGTAGCCGCAATTGATTCGCTCAAGCCATTGTATAAATAATGTAACCCTTTAGTCCGAATACTTTTCATTTACAGGGTTAATTCAGGTAGACAATGTTTTGTTCATACCGTATCTCCATTTATTTCACTAGTTAAGCCTTTCATAATAAACTCTACATGGTACTGAATAAGCTCAGGAAAATATTGAATCCCGATGTCTTCCTTATGAGAATCAATATATGCTAAAGAGTCAAAAAGGGCAGCTAAGAGATCATCATCGATATCGCTTCTTATTCTACCTTCTTGTTTCCATTGCTTTAATAGCTTTACGAAAAAGCTACGTATCGATTCTTCATCCCTATGTTCGTTTTCAGCAAAATACTTTTCTAGTCTGCGGAAGACATCCCTGTTATACCATTCCTTAAGTATCATATTCGAGCGCATGGCGTCGAAGCTTTGTGTCATAAATTCCTTAACTAACGCGATCGGCTCTTTATTTAAATCAAGTGATTCTACAATCTTTTTTTTCACCATTTTGTTTTCACTGAGATAAACATCTAAGAAGAGTTGTTCTTTTGAGGAATAGTAACTATAAAAAGTTCCAATCCCTATCCCTGCCATTTTTGTAATTTCTGAGATATTGCTACCTTTAAATCCTTGAGATTGGAATATCGCCTTGCCGCAATTGAATATTTCTTTCCGTATGTTTTTCATATTAAAATCACCTATGAATGAATATTTTATTTTTCATTCACACACTATCACAGTTGAGAATACAGTGCAACTTTTCAAAGCCATATAAAGTCCCCCGAGATTCTACAAGCACCTTTATAATAAGCTTATCTCATGAAACTTAGTATTAAAGAAGGTCACCCAACGGATTGTTATTATTTGCTCCGTCCTCGCAACGAAATCATCCCTGATTAGCCGTTAGAAAACACTTTACTTATTTTATCTCCCATTCATGTCCAAAACTGAAAAAGAACCTTTTTTTTAAAAGGCTTAATCGCAATGTAAAATCCGAAAAAAAAGTGATGAAAATCATTGGATTTCCATCACACTTTTTCTTATAAAAGGCCCTTGGGATAGCCCCTAAAACGATTGTTAATTCTCTACTTCTCCGTGAAGAAAATTGGGATCTAATTGCTCATATTCTTCATCGCTCACTTGATCATCGTATTCAACGACCGGATAATCGTCAATCAACCCGTCTGGATTGACAGTAACAGCGATTTTTGTTTCTCCGATACAGTCCACGACAAATTCGCGTTCTACCTGAACATCAACACTGGAACCTTCTTCGGAAATAGTTGCCTCCAGTGTATTCGGTTGCTGGATCGGTTTGGCTATCACTTCCATATTATCAGATAAGACATGATCGTCTCTCACAGATAAAGGTATGATATCCGTATAAGTAGCCGTTGACGTGGCAACCTCGGTTTTCGTATTGTCATTATACGAAAACCAAACATTAATGTCATAGCTTCCTTGTACTTCTACATTCTCACCCTTTTTTTTCGGCACTGTATTTATGGTTAATAATCCAGCAGCCGAGAATACTTGAGGGGTTATGTGAAGGGCGAATGCTGTGCTTAGCTTCTGAAAACTTTCGACCTTTACCACATACCGCTTTCGTAATAATTTCACGATAGTTTGTTTCCTTTTCTCCTTGAGACATGTAACAAAACCCTCCTCTTCTCAGATCAATACGAGATGTTGGTCGCTCGTGACAGCTCGTGCCTAGATCGCTCCACCAATTTCTTCACTCCCATCCTATGCAGGGCGAATAACCAGTGTGCCTAAAAAAATGAGATGAAAGTATGTGAGTGCACCTCGCTAGACATTACATTATTCGTATTTTGAACTAACGGTCGCCATGACTCCCGGATTCGTAAAGTATTATCTATATCACGATATGTAGCCGCAAATAAAAATAGTACATGATTTTGAGAAAAACTGTACATCGTTCTTCAAAAGCACCTTAGCAAAACTCAGAATGCGCTATCGCTCCCGTGAACACGCTTCTGAGTAAATCTGTTACCATGAGATTGGTCGTTCCCCGTTGTCTCGATACGAGCAGGTGATGCGAGGTTCACTTTAGCGTTAGCTTGCTTATTCGGGGCGTTTGACCATTTGTTCTTCTCGAAATAATGAAAAGCGCTGTCCGCTATCGAATACTTTCTCCTCATAGGCTTAGAACTCATTTGTCGATAAGTCAGATTGAGCTCACACGCTCTAACCAATTTTAACGTTTCTACTTCTATTGAAAGCTTTCTATATTTCTTATATGCTCCGAACGAGCCCGACCCTATATAAACGAAATCTCTAGTGTAAGTGATGCTTTGCTACGATGATAGGAGCAGCCGCACTGAAGGTTATAGACTGGCCGTCCCCGCACTTTTTTTTGACGTGTGAGGCTTACTCGGGCACCTCGTTGCAGCGGAGCTCAGTCGCTTTGGGATGGAAGGTCGCTCTTTAACGTCACGAGGCTCAAAGCTGAAGTGTTCTGTATTCTAAAGGATATTCCAGCCTAGGGTTAAGTCTACACATCAAATACATCTGTTTTTAATCGCTACGATACTCGATATTCAATCCGAGCATCGTCAATAGGTGAAAATAATTAGGACATGTTTTTGAAACGCAATTGGGCTCAACCAGTTCGATCCCGCCTACTCTTGCACCAATTAGGGCAAGAGACATGGCGACCCGGTGATCGTCATGTGTATGCAGTCGCGCTTTTTTGGGAGTTCCGGGATATACTTTTAAACCATCGCGAAATTGCTCAACTTGAATATCCATTTGAGTTAGCGCTGCGCAAACCACCGCTATGCGATCGGATTCGTGCTGGCGAATATGCCAAACATCGCAAATTGTAATCGGCCGATCGGCAAAGGGGGCCAGAGCGGCAACCGTTAACGCCTGATCAGACATTTCCTTCATTGACACCTCAAAGCCACCCTTTAATTGAGGTGTTCCGCTTAATTCAACGAACGTTTGGCCACGCCTCACCTGACAGCCCATCCGTTCAAGCAATGTCAGCATCAATATATCCGGTTGCCGCGTTTCTGGCAGCAAATTGGTGATACGGATATTGCCATTTGTCAGTGCAGCAAGGGCTAAAAAAATAAGAGGCCGTTGACGCATCAGCCTCTAGCTCCACGGTTTGCGCCCTATAATGAGAAGGCTCAATACGAATCGTTGTCAAGGCTCGATCGTACTCTACTTTTGCCCCGAATTGTTCCATTAGCTTCAAAGTAAGATGAACATAAGCGTGCTGGACAATCGGCTCTGCGCACTCGATCGTTACGGGTTTTTTTTGCATAAGGGGAAGCAAGCAATAACCCACTGATGAACTGACTCGAAACTTGGCCCGATAGCGAGACATTACCTCCGTGTAATCCGCCTCCTTTTATTAAAAGCGGGTAATAGCCGCTTGCCTTCGTATAACGAATTCTTGCGCCAATTGCTTGCAAGCCTTCAATGAGTGGCTTAACCGGGCGCCTGCTCATTTGTCGACTCGCTTCGATCTCCCACTCTCCTTTTTCAGATGCAGCTAATATTCCCGGAAGAAAACGGGCCACAGTTCCTGCTGAGCCAATGTACAACTCAGCTGATTTCCATTTGCCTCCTGTCCCCCTTACTATTGCCGAATCGCCTTGAACTGTAATATCTGCTCCTAGCTGTCGTAATGTGTTCAAGCACCAATAGCTATCATCGCTTTTAAGAATGCCAGTCAGTGTCGAGCTTCCGGTTGAAAGAGCGGAGAGAAGCAGGGCTCGATTCGTCAAGCTTTTGCTGCCGGGGATTGCAACAGCCCCATTGATTTCGTTTGCAGCCGGATTTATTTCGATGATTCGTCCAGGATACTTAGTCGTCCATGGTGAGTGCTCCTCACTATTCCATTTTTTCATGATGCTCTCCCTCCTATTTCACTATTATTCTTTTATTATAGTAAGCTTAATGATATAAATGAAATTAATATATTGAACAATAGGTATAGGGAGAACTAATATGATAAACCTTGATTTGTATCGCGTTTTCTATTTAACCGCGCAAGAACAAAGCTTCTCGAAGGCAGCCAAGAAGCTATTTCTAACACAGCCTAGTGTCAGTCAATCGATCAAGCAGCTAGAAGAAAAGCTCGCTTTAAAGCTGTTCATTCGCACTTCAAAAGGAGTTGAGCTGACACAGGAAGGTGGGGTGTTATTCAGCCACCTTAAACAGGCCTTTGCCTCGATTAATACAGCCGAAGAAAAGTTAGGTGAAGTAAAGAGGCGTGAAAGCGGTGATGTAAGCCTTGGCGCAAGCGACTCGCTCTGTAAGCATTATCTCTTTCCAGCGATTCGCTCATATCAGCAATTGTTCCCAGGCATTAAAATAAAGCTTCGCCACGGCTCAACACCCGAAATTCTTGAGCATTTAAATAATGGTCGAATTGACCTTGGGTTAGTACACCTTCCGGTTCCAGAAACGGATTATGAGGTTATCGATTTTTTTACAAATGAATAGCACGTTTGTTGTCGGTCAAAAATTCAAACATTTGTCAGAAGCAAACATTTCAATTGAAAAACTGCTAAGCTACCCGATGATCTCTTTTTCCGAGTCCAGTCGTTCAAGGCATTTTCTGGAGCAGTTGTTTCACCAATATGGCCGGACAGTTGTTCCAGATATTGAGGTCGGAAGCGTTGAACTCCTAATCGAAGCCGTACTATCTGATATGGGAGTAGCTTTTGTTACGAGGGAATATGTCGCTGTTGAACTTGCGCAGAACGTATTATATGAAGTCAATGTGAAAGAAGAAATTCAGACAAGGAAGGTAGGCATTGCCCGAAAAAAGGGAATGACTCTTTCAGTAGCCGCTGCAGACTTTCAACGCCATTTGCAGGAGCTTGTATACAACATGTAATATCTAGGGGCTAACACTCGTTCCCGGTTAGTAAAGAATAGCTTGCAAGACCACTTTTGTTCGAAGCAGGAGTTTCCGTTTTGTTATCTCACCCTTCGAGTTTTCGTTTCTCTTTCCAGCTGGATCGCG
>BAXO01000015.1 GCA_001310555.1 Bacillus sp. JCM 19058 | reverse complement strand
CCCGACGAAGGCTTACCAGCCGCCCGCGGAAAGCGACCACCTAGAGTGGAAATCAATGATCAAATGATCGTGTTCGGATCTTACACTCAATCATTGAATGATGAAATTGATTCACATGTATAGAAAAAAGATCTTTTCGGAATAAGTTAAGAGGGGATATCGTGGCTAAGCAGCAATCGCGTTCACCAGTCGTTACGATTTCACTTGTAACGGCTATTTGTTTATTAGGAGATTCGATGCTTTACATAGCTTTGCCGCTCTTCTGGCAAGAGATTGGCTTGGATTCTCTGTGGCAAGTAGGGATTCTACTATCGATCAATCGTTTGATTCGTCTTCCGTTTAACCCGATCATTGGCTGGGTATACCAACGGATTTCGCTTCAAACCGGCTTAATTATTGCCGTTATCCTTGGAACGATAACGACGGCAGGATACGGAGTTGTTTCCGGCTTTCTAGGCTGGCTTATTTTACGGGCTCTGTGGGGGGTAGCTTGGTCATTTTTGCGGATCGGCGGCTTGACAGCGGTGACCACTTATACGAATGATGACAATCGAGGACAAACGATGGGAGTGTACAACGGACTTTATCGGTTGGGTAGCTTGTTTGGCATGTTATTTGGCGGCATTCTCGCCCCTTTTATTGGCATTCAAAATGTTGCACTTCTCTTTGGTCTCTGCACTATTTTCGCACTATTTTATTTACTTCATTCGTTTTCCAAAGTTGCAGCAGGAAAACCTCGTCAATCTGGAAGAGCTAAAGTTTCTATGCCTTCTTTTCACTTGCCCAAAGGTACTGCTACAGTACTCGTAAGCGGATTTTTTATTGCTTTGCTGTTCCAAGGAATTCTTACTTCTACATTGAGTCCGCTCATAGGACAATTATTTGGTGAGCCTGTACCGATCGCCGGGATTCTTATCAGCGTCACTGCTTTGTCCGGATTAATTCAGTCAGCCCGTTGGCTATGGGAACCTTTTTTTAGCTCGTTCGATCGGTGCTTGGTCTGACGGAGCAAGGGGTCGAAAGCCTTTATTTATTTTTTTTCGCTCGTCTTTGCAGCGTTCACGGTTTTCGCTCTTCCTTTTTCAATGCCTGTTGGGATTTGGCTCATCGTTTCACTCCTAGTTTTGCTTGCTGCTACGAGCTTAACTACCCTTTCCGACGCATTAGCGTCAGATTTGGCTAAACGAACAAACGCGGTATCCTTCTTTACAATTTATACGATTACCCAGGATGTCGGAGCTGCCATTGGCCCATTGGTCAGTTATTTTGTCATTACACTACCTTTAGGCTTTGCTTATCTTTACATTAGTCATACATTGATTTTACTCGTGCTGGCCCTCGTATGGTTCCGCATCTATCGTAAACATAAGAAAAGTGGCGCTGAAGTCCATTAAAGCGCTGGCGTCAAAACTCAGCAAGCTATGTCGCTCCATCCGAGACAGAATGCGGGCAAATTACCGAAACAACCCACCTTCAGTGCTGAAGGGTGGGTTGCCTGAGCTTTTAAGTAAATTCGATTGAGTAGCCCGTTTCAAAAATCCCGTGTTCGGGCAAATGGTTAATTCCGAATTTCTTTTTATAATCCCCGTTCGCATCGACTCGATCGGCAATTCCGTACCAAGGCTCGATGCATATAAAAGGGGCTGCCTTTTGATTTACGGCATCGAACTTTGACCAAATTCCGACGAAAGGAAAGCCGGGATGCATTACTTTAATTTGATGGGAGTGCTTCTTTGAAGCAATCGTCACCTCGTTAATCGCTCGATAGATTAAAGCATCGTTAGCAAACAGGCGATCGGTCAATTCAATCATCTTAATATCGTTGGCCTGCCCTTTTTCATAAATTAGCCCTTGCTCGACGCCATATTCCATTATTTCACTTTCCCTCGGCTGAAGCATTATATAATAATCGGAAAGGCTTTCCCCTTCGATTAAAGGGATTTGAAAGGCGGGATGAGCTCCGATCGAAAAATACATATCGCCTTTATTGCGATTGTGTACCTGCCAGCCGACCGTCAATTCGTTTTGTTTTAAGCGGTAATCAATCATGATTTCGAATTCATATGGGTATATATCTAGCAAGCTACGATCTGAGCTAAAGCGGAACACGGCTCTCGTTGCACTTTTTTTCTACAAGTTTAAAGCGTTTATCCCTTAAAAATCCATGCTGCGGCAGCGAATAGCTCCTCCCATCCACGAGATACCGATCGCCCTTCAACGCTCCGACAATCGGAAACAAAATTGGCGAGACTCTTCCCCAGTAATCCGGGTCGCCGCTCCACATAAATTGCAGCTGTTCCTTTTTATGAAAAACCTCTCGAACCTCTGCTCCATCCTCAGCCAGTTTGACTCGTAACAGCTCATTTTCGATTTCAACCATTTTTCAAACCCGCTTTCTTAGCTATATTGTGATATGAAAACGTTGCTTATTAATAAAATAAACCATTTCCTTAAAGCCGATCTCCTTTAATTTCGCTTTCACCTCGGCAAATTCTTCACCGACACGTGAAGGACGATGGGCGTCGGAGCCGAACGTAACGTCAACCTTATAATAGAGGCACGCTCTAAAATCTCCGCCGAAGGGTACCAGCCGCCGCAATCCTTTGTTTTGCCCGACGTGTTGATTTCAATGGCGCATCGCTGCTCACCGATAGCCTTCAAAGTCTGATCGAGCGCATTTTCTGCTTCTATTGAGGAAAACTCTGGATAAAAACCTTTCATTGCATCAATATGACCAAGAACCTGGAACAACCCGCTTCGCGCCGACGCTTCGATCAATTGAAAGTACCGTTCCTTCAGCGCCACTTTTTGAGCATGAGACAATCCATCCCAACGTCCCTTTTGAAAAATACTAATGTTATCGACAAAATGAACAGAGCCTATAATATAGTCGAATGGATACTTCAGAAGCTCTTGCCGATAGACACGGAAATGATCGACGAAATAATCGCTCTCAATTCCAAGCAACACTTGAATTCGGTCAGCGTATTTCTCCTTTAGCCTGAGCACTTCCTTGACATAGGAGGCAAGCTCGCTTTTCGGCATTGCGATACGAGGATAAAGCTGGTCCTGATCACTATGAAAATACGGTGTGTGATCGGAAATTCCGATTAAACTAAGCCTTGTTCAATAGCTGCCCTAATATAGTCTTCAACAGTTCCTACTGCATGGCCACATCGCTCATGGTGCGTATGAATGTCAAAACTTGCACTCTCTCTTTCTGCACTCAAATCACAACATTCCTTTCTAGCTTGACAAAGCTCCTTGCTACTAACTATCTCATTTTTTTTCGCGATGTACAATATCGGCTACTCATTTCGCGAGCTTGACGAGCATGATTTTGCGAATACAATGAAAGGAAGGACAGAGGAGGTTTCCATGAACAAAAAAAAGAGAAACCAATTATATTGCATGCAAAAGCTAAACAATTCCATTGGACGGGCTCAGGACAACTATCATTGAAAACGTTTTCAAATGGCGAGGCGCTCTATCAGACGAATCAAGGCTATTTTGCTGTGGAGGAATCGAGGTACTTGCTTTTAAACCCGGGGGACTATTCGCTTGAAATCGATGGAGCAGACAAGATTGATTCCTTTTGTTTGTTTTTTAAGGATGGGTTTGCTGAGGAAGTCATGCGCGCGTTATCTAGCTCCAATGAACAGCTGCTCGATAATCCTTATCGACAGAGTCATTCGATTCACTTTTTTTGAAAAAAACGTACCGGCTCACCCGCAGCTCATGCTCTTGCTTCAACAGCTCAAAAATGAGCTCCAGACTAACGAGCTCGACCCTTTATGGCAGGAGGCTCAGTTTCATCGAATAATGACGGTATTGCTGCAGAGCCACTGCTCAGCTAGTAAGGATAGGGATTCAATTGACGCGCTTAAGCTCTCAACAAGGGATGAATTGTATCGGAGAATCAGCATCGCTCACGATTACATTCAGGCATTTTACGAACAGCCGCTCAAGCTTGAGGATATCGCCGGGGCTGCTTGCCTATCAGTAAACCACCTTTTACGCAGCTATGTACAGGTTTATACAGTGACTCCATACCAGCATATAACTGCTTTACGATTGGCAAAAGCAAAGCAGCTTCTCACCAACCGGGCATATAGTATGACCGATATTACGCTTGCTATTGGCTTAAACAGCCCGGCCTCCTTCAGTAGGCTTTTTAAGCAGCACTTTCGGATATCACCGCGAGATTATCGAAAAAAAGGTGATTTCTGAAAAGAATTTTATTGATTGACTGCCGTATAATCAGATTGACTACATGTGAGGAGTGATAGATCATGAAAACGATTGGACAAGTTAGTATCCCTGTCAAAAACTTAGAACGAGCCGTTTCCTTTTATCGTGATTTACTAAAGCTTCCCCTTTTATTTGAAACAGATACGATGGCTTTTTTTCATTGTGGTGACACGCGCCTTCTGCTCGGTCTTCCGGAAAAGGAAGAGTTTGCTCAAGCAAGCTCCATCCTTTATTTTCGTGTCGAGCATCTTCGGAAAGAGTACGAAGCCTTGATCGAAAAAGGGGTAACGTTTACAACAGAGCCTCACTTTGTAGCTAAAATGGGGAGAACCGAAACGTGGATGGCCTTTTTTTCGGGATGAAGAAGGGAATACCCACGCCTTGATGAGTGAAACTTCATTAGAAGAGCCGGAAGCTTGAAAGGCTCAACACTAATCCATTCCTGTAGCAGACAGTTCCCTGCCTGCTACAGGTAAAAGAATATTAGACGTTCAAAGGCAGCAGTAAATAAAATTCAACTGCCTCGAAGCAAATCTATTCCTCCGCCTAGTATGTTTGCCAAACGCGCATGCGATAACAACAAGTCAGGAGTTAATAGTAGAGTCATTGCACAATCTTATAGCCTGGTACCGCTTTCTCAAAATGTGGATTCTCACCGCTGATCGTCAACCCCATCCCCCAATCAAAATGAGTAGCATCGATTGGTAAATCCGAGGCATCCCGATATTGAAACAATACATTTCTCCTCGTCCGATCACTTTGATTGACATCGGAGCCGTGTACGGTTAAATAGTTAAAAAATAGGACGTCGCCTGACTTTGCCGGACAAGGGGTTCCCTCGGAAATTGGGTATTCCTTATGGTTCAAGTAATGTCTGCCTCTATGAGGAAGCGCGCCTTGCTTATGAGAGCCTGGAATCACGCGGAGACACCCGTTCTCCTCATTACTATCATCAAGGTGAACACTAGCTGCCAGCATCGTATCATTTTGATGAGGAAAGTAAGGGTAATCTTGATGCATCGGAAATGCCGCTCCGTTTTCAGGTGGTTTGACGAGCATTTTCGAATGATGAAGCTGGACGTTGGGACCAATTAATTGATTTAACACTGAAACCATATTCGGGTGAGCGAGCGCTTTCAAGAAGGTGGAGTCATGATATTCCATATTATGAAAGCCCTTTAAGACTAATCGTTTAATTTGCTCCTTCGGTAAATGATCACCGTCCCACGCGGCATTCGCATCCATGTTTGCTTTCGCCGCCCGTCTAATAACGCCCTCCACGCTCTTTCGCATTCCCTCCACTTCCTCCATTGTAAATACACCTCTAACTAATAAGTAGCCTTGTTCATTGTAAAAATCTACATCACTCGACTTAATCACTTTAACTCATCTCCTTATCGTTTTCTTATAATTACATTGATATTATAATAAAACTTAACAGCTCCAGTCTTTGAATAAAGAGGACATTCTTTTGTCCGATCACGCCATTGTTATCGAGAGGGGATTTTTACATGTATTTAATAAAAGAAAGCGAGGCGCGCTTAAATCAACTGGCCGTTTCTCTCATCAATAAGCAAGTTTCTTTCCGGGTCCATTATTGGGGAGTCGATCCGTGTTTAACATACAACCCTGTACATCGCCACTCTTTTTTTGAGATCTGTTATGTCTTAGACGGTGAAGGCTCGTATCTCGAAAGTCGCTCTGAATATTCTCTTAAACAAGGCTCTTTGTTTTGTTCAAGACCGATGATCAGTCACCAGATTTGTAGTGTCAATGGCCTTTACTTAATTTGGGTTGCTTTTGAACTGGACGAATTACAATCATCTCCAACTGCTGTTGAAGATTATTGGGACTTAGCTCAAATAGAGGTTCCTGTTGTTTACGACGGTGATGTCTCCTCTACGGCTTCGCTGTGGAAATCGCTCCTCATTCCAAAAGAAAAAAAGGTATGCCCTTGCTCCTAAGATCGTTCCTCAGATCGCCCACGCTCTGCTCTCCACCTTTCCGGGCCTATTTTTCACGCGAAGGGAACGTGATAGCCATCACTTGTCCGCCCCTAATCCGACTCTTCGTCGAGCTAAATTATTTATCATTGATAATCTCGAAAAAACATTGACGCTAGAAATGGTGTCGCGCTATCTAAATGTTTCACCTCGCCACCTTTCTCGCCTATTCTCCAACGGAATTGGGGAAAGCTTCATTTCGTTCATACGGAAAGAGCGCATAAAAAAAAGCAAGCGATTTGTTAAAATCGACCGAACTTCCTATAAAGAGCATTGCCGAAAAAAACGGGATTTGGCAGCGTGCACTATTTTACTAGAGTTTATCGTGAAGAATCAGGCCTTCCTCCCGGTCTATTTCGTCAGCAAGCCTACCGCAATGAACAGCGATAGGATAAGTGGGTGACGTGTGCGACTTTTCCTTGTCCTCACTGGCCTTTCAAACTCGGTGAAAATTTATAGTCTTGATCATTGACTTTGAGCAGAAAGTTTAATAGTATTTAAATCGTAATAATTACGATTTAAATACAGGAGGTTCATGTGAGTAGACGAGTCAAACGATTAATTGTTGTTTTATTTATTTGTGTATTTACTGCTTTTGCTACTGCTTGTGGATCGGCAGCAAGTGATAATAACGCCGATAATGAGACCTCTTCCTCCCCGAAACCAGTGTCTGATGTAGATGAAAAAGGAGAGGAAGCCTCGTTTCTAACGTTTCAAGATGATACAGGCAGGGCAGTAGCTTTAAGCGAGAAGCCAGAACGAATCGTGATTCTCTCTCCGGAGTTTTTATTGCTGCTATACGATTTAGGAGGAGAAGCGGTCGGGCGGATGAGCACGCATTCGGCGCCGATCCCTGAGAATGCTGAAGCGATTCAAGAGCTGGGGACGGTAAACCAAATTAACGCAGAGCAGTTGACCGCATTAAATCCCGATCTTGTCATCGGCTCTCCATCCTTCCATGCAAAATTGGTCGATTTAATGGAGGGTAATGATATTCCGTTCGCCTTATTACAAATGCGGTCATTCGATGATGTTAAAGAGAAAGCCGCGTTGTTGGGCAGCATTATCGGAAAGGAAGACGAAGCTGAAAAGAAGCTCCACGAAACGGAAAGCAGAATGAAAGAGATTGAAGCAATAATTCCTGAAGACCGAGCAATTACGAATGTTGTCCTTAACGTCAGTTCTTCGAGTGTTTCGATTCAGCGAGCAAATACGACCGTATTGGAAATCGGAGAATTGTTAAATTTGGAAAATATCGCCAAAAATATGGAGCCGAAACCGGACAGTCAGACCTCTGTGCCCTACAGTATTGAAACGCTAGTTGAGGCACAGCCTGATTACGTTTTTATTACTATTCACGGAGCAAAAGAAACCGGGACGGAAAAAAAATTAAAGAGGAGCTGGAGGGTAATCCAGCCTGGGCCTCCCTTCAGGCTGTCAAAGAAGGCCGCGTAATGGTCATTCCGTCTGAAAAGTTTTTAACAAACCCCGGTCTTTCTTACGACGAGTCAATGATGTACTTGGCACAAATCGTGTATCCGGAACTTTTCGACAATGATGAGGGATAAGTCTTACTGGAAAGCTGGCATCCTCATCCTCCTTTCCTTTACTGCGTTGGGAGCGATGCTAGTTAGCATTCATAAAGGGGCTGTAGCGATATCGCTTCAAGAAACATGGAGCTATTTGTTTTTCCTTAATCAAGAAGGAGAGATGAGAGATATTATTTTAAATATAAGACTGCCGCGCACGCTCGTTGCGGCCTTAGTCGGAGCTAATTTGGCCGTTTCGGGTGCAATGCTGCAAGGATTATGCGTAACCCGCTCGCCGATCCTTACATTATCGGTGTATCGAGCGGTGCGGGGTTACTCGGAATGATAGTTTTGATTTTATTCCCTCATCTCCCTTATTTGCTGACACCAGTGGCCTTTATCGGAGCAACGGGTGCCGCCTTCATCGTTTACATACTGGCCTGGAAAAACGGCATTGTCCCAACACGCATCATTTTGGCAGGGGTCGCGGTTTCTGCTTTTTTTCGGCGCAGGAATCTCGACATTATTAACCTTTTATAGCGATCGGCTGCCAGGTACGATCGACTTTCTAGTCGGTGGGCTTGCTGCGCGAAGCTGGCCCCAGGTTGAAACCATTTTCCCTTATACGATAGTCGGCCTGACGATCGCGGCACTAGGAGCAAAGAAGATGAACCTCTTAATGCTCGGGGATGCAACAGCAAAAAGTCTAGGGACGAGGGTAGAATTGACGCGCTTATTCATGACAGCGACGGCAACCTTGCTGGCGGCAAGCGCCGTCAGTGTCGCTGGCCTGCTCGGCTTCGTCGGATTGATCGTTCCTCATTCTGCACGCCTTTTGGTCGGCAATGATTATCGCATCCTCGTTCCTGCCTCGGCCTTGTTGGGAGTAACCGTGATTACTTTTTGCGATACGATTGCACGCACAATGTTTGCCCCGATCGAAATTCCGGTCGGGATCATGATGGCTGCTTTTGGGGCTCCCTTCTTTCTCTATTTGCTAAGGAGGAAAACGATATGAGCTTGCTAAGGGCAACAGGACTCGTTCATCAGTTCGAGGACAAAGCTGTAATTAAACATGTAAATGTCGCATTCGAGCAAGGAAAAATTTACAGCATTATTGGCCCGAATGGCAGCGGGAAAAGCACCTTGCTAAAAATACTAGTCCGCCAATTAAAGCCTAAATCAGGGGAGGTTTTATTAAACGGGAAAAATCTGTACAGCCTCTCACCAAAAAAAGGCAGCACAAATGCTCGCCTATTTGACACAAGGAACTGAAGCCGTCGATATCACCGTCAAACAGTTGATCTCCTACGGACGTTCGCCGCACAAATCGATACTGCAAAGATTGAATGAAACGGATGAGCGCTTGGTAGCATGGGCAATCGAACAAACGAATGTCAAGCATTTGCTCGCTCGGAATGTCACCGCTATATCAGGAGGAGAACGCCAGCGCGTCTGGATAGCGATGGCTCTTGCCCAGCAGCCGGACATACTCTTTCTCGATGAGCCGACGACATACCTCGACGTCTCCCACCAGTTGGAGGTCATGGAAGTTGTCGCAGAGCTCAACCGCCGGCACGGAGTTACGGTTATCATGGTATTGCACGATATGAATCATGCCGCCGTCTACTCCGACGAAATTATTGTGATGGAACGAGGCTATCTGTATGCCAAGGGCACGCCATCCCAAGTAATGACGGCCTCGATGCTCAAGGAAGTGTTTCATGTGAATGCACATATTTATACCGATCCGGAAGACGACGTGCTGAGACTAGTGATTAAAAGTACGACATCTAAAGAGAAAAAGTAATCTGAGCGAACAACTACAATGCTATGTAAGCCTAGCAGAGCTTCCCGTCCGCTCCACCCAGTGCTATGGCGGAAAAGCGGAATACCCGTAGGCACATTCTTTTAAGTTAGCGGACAAGCACAAAAAAAGCAGCGCAGCCTGCAAAAACTCGAAGGGAGCGTGTAAACGATGACGGAACAACGATCCTACCTATACCCATTCACGGCAATTGTCGGACAAGACAAAATGAAGCAAGCATTACTATTAAATGTTATTAATCCTATGCTCGGAGGTATCGTTATTCGTGGTGAAAAAGGAACAGCCAAGTCAACCGCTGTCCGAGCATTAGCTAATGTTCCCGATGATTTGCGTGTCGTGAACTTACCAGTGAGTGCCACAGAAGATCGCGTGGTCGGGACACTGGATATTGAGCATGCGATTCAATACGGAGAAAAGAAATTCGAACCGGGATTGCTAGCCGAGCCGATGGCCATATTTTGTACGTTGATGAAATTAACTTACTTGAAGACCATATCGTCGATACCTTACTGGATGCAGCGGCCATGGGGACAAATACGGTTGAACGAGAAGGGATCTCGTTCTCGCACCCGGCACGATTTATCATGGTTGGCACAATGAATCCGGAAGAGGGTGAACTGCGCCCGCAATTGCTAGACCGGTTCGCCTTGGCCGTCGATGTGGTAAGTGAAAAGGATGTCCAGCAACGAACGGAAGTGATTCGGCGCCGGCTTGCGTTCGAAGCAGATCCGAAAGGGTTTTGCCAGTTGTACGCAGCTGAAGAATACGAATTAGTCAAGCGGATTGAGCAGGCAAAAGAAGCAATTGCCGACGTTGAATTCACGGAAGAGATGCTCTCTTTAGCGGCGCGTGTCTCCATTCGCTTAGAAATTGAGAGCCATCGTGCCGACATTATGATGATGAAAACGGCAATGACGATCGCCGCTTTCTCCGGACGATTACGCGTAATCGCCAACGATATGAAGCAAGCAGCGTTTCTCGTCTTACCGCATCGCCTTCGTCAGGCTCCATTTGAGCCAGGCGGGAGAAACGAAGTGCAAATAGAGCAGGCATTTGCAGAAGTCAGTGAGGTGAACGCTTAATGCAAGGTCGACATTTAAATGGAGGACCGCCCCCTTTCCCCTTCTGCGCCGTAGCCGGCCAGTTAAAAGCAAAGCAGGCGCTTTTGATGCTCGCTGTCAACCACCGTTTGCACAGTGTCCTATTAACCGGAGAAAAAGGAACTGGAAAAACCGTACTTGCCCGTAGCTTTTCCTCCTTATTCCGCTCAAAGCGATGCGTCGAAGTGCCGCTGAATCTCACAGAAGACCGCCTGCTTGGCCAAATAGACTTCGAACAGGCGCTCAAAAAAAGGAGAAATGAAGCATCGACCCGGATTACTCGCCGAAGCACACGGACATATCTTATCCGTGGACGATATCCATTTATTAGACGAAGCAAAAAGCCATTTGATTGTACAGGCGATAACGGACAGGAGCTTTAACGTTGAACTAAAGGGTATGTCCGCTTCGTATTCGACCGAGTGCTTACTTGTTGCAACGATGAATATTGAGGAGGGTGAATTAGCCCCAGGCTTATCCGACCATTTCGGTATGGTGGTACCGATGCCGCCTGAGCACGATGCTGCGGTTCGCCGACAAATCGTTAGAAATGCAATTGCGTATGAGCAAAATCGCTCCAGCTTTAGCGCGGAATGGGCTGAGGAAACGCGGCGGCTTCAGACGACGATTCGTGAGGCACAAACACGTCTGGACGAAATGACCGTCGGTGATTCACTCCTACAGCTGGCCGCCACTGTTTCAATACAATCCAACTGTACCGGCCACCGTGCCGACGTTTATTTAGTAGAAGCAGCGAAAGCGATTGCCGCTTTGGAAAAGCGGACTGAAGTGGATGCCGCTCATATTCGCCAGGCTGCAGAGTACGTCCTTTCGCATCGGGTACGTCGTGGAAAACATGAAGAGCAGCCAACAGGGCTCTCAGAACAACAGGCGAATCCGCCTTTCGGAGATGATGACCCCGCTACTCCTGAATACTCTGCCCCACCCAACCGAAATCAAGACACCCTTCACCTGGAAGAGGCAGCAAACAGTCAAATGCTGGATGAACGGCAAAAAAAACTAAGGCGTCTGAATCGGTCGATCAAATCGGAGAAGCCATGCAGTTCAAGTATTTTCTAGATAACGGAGGTACTTTGCCGGAGCGAATTCGCTCTGGCAAACGAAGCAGAGCCCATTCCGAAACGAAGCAAGGCCGTTACGTGAAAGCAACCTTCAGGAAAGGGAAAGACAGAGATATAGCGCTCAGTGCGACGTTGCGGGCTGCTGCGCCCTTTCAAAACATGAGAGAAGCAAACGGCCGGACTGCATGGAAGATTACGGGCAGCGATTTGCGCTATAAATTACGGGAAAAACGTATCGGCTTAACTATGCTGTTCGTTGTCGACGCTAGCCGCTCGATGGCTGCAATGCAACGAATGAAAGCTGTGAAGGGGGCCATTTTCTCCTTGCTGCACGATGCGTATCAAAAACGAGACCGTGTCGGAATGGTCGCTTTCCGCCAAGGAGAAGCGCAAGAAATACTGCCAATTACACGAAGTATTGAATTAGCCGAAAAACAGCTACGCGTCCTGCCAACTGGCGGAAGAACACCGCTTTCACACGGATTAAAAAAAAGGCTATGAACGATTACGTCAGGAAAAACGACGTGATCCGGACATGATTCCAATCCTCATCGTGCTAACGGATGGTAAAGCCAATGTCGGCTTAAAGCAAGGCTTATCCGTTCAAGAAACCATCTCAGAAAGCAGGAAAATGGGAGAAACGATAGGCGCGACTGGAATACAAGCTTTAGTGATCGACACTGAGCAAGGATTTATCAGGCTCCAGCTGGCCGAAAAGCTTGCAAAAGCAATGAATGCGCAGTACGTTCGTTTAGAAAATATCGATGCAGCGCACATGACAGCGGTCATCCGCTCCGCAGTTAAACGTTCATTTACCCATACATAAGGAGTATTTTAGTTAAAATCTGGCATTTAGCTCTTTCAGAGGGAGGCAACCTATATGCAAATAATTGTAGCAACAACGTCCTACTCGACCTTATCAAGCATTGCTGCTGTCCATCAGCAATTAGCTTCTAACTATCAAAGGTGTTTGGAGTCGTGCTGTTTCATATCGACCAGCCGCTGTCTGCCAAACAGTGGCAACGCTTTGAACGTGCGGTAGAAGTAACAGACTTGTTTATATACGATCCGCATGGAGCTAATGCGACTACCGTGGAAAAATTGGTTAAGCGGTGCAATGCCACGGGAACGGAGCAGATCTCACTTATGTTAAACGGCTCAGAGTTGGAGCAATACATCCGCTTAGGGTCGCTGCGCGGCACGGAAATTGCCGTGAATCGCACGACGATGAAGCTGTCACTGGCTGATGGAGTTCTTGCCCAGCTATGTGCAGAAGCTGTAGCAGAAAAGAAGCAAGAGCTAAAGCGTTACGAGACGATCATGCATATTGGAAAGCGTCAGGAATTTACAATTGGCAGCAGCTCATTTACTTTCTTGGTCGTACATACGGGAATATTGACTTTCCCCAGCCAAATGAGCCGGCAGCGTACGATGGCCTAGGCATCATTGCTCCAGACAGCAAGCAATTCTTTAAAAGTGTCGACACGTATGCGGAGCATGAAGCATTCGACGCCAGCAAGCCAGTCATCGCTTTGTTTTACTTAGCCTATCATTCGCGTGTTTCTACATCTGGAGTTGTCGCAGAGCTTATTAGTAAAATCAAGCCGATCGCCAACGTCCTTCCGATCGGGTTTACGAGTACGATGCAAGTAAACGTGGAGCGATTACGGAAGCTCCTAACACATCCGGGCAAAACAGCGAGTCTCATCATTAATTGTTTAGGCTTTCGTTTAGGTGGTGGTCCGCGCGGACATGCAGCACCACAAATTGTCGAATTGCTCGAACAACTAGGCGCGCCAATTCTTCACCCGTTCTTTCTTTCGCGAATGGAAATAGACGCCTGGGAGAAAGCTAACCGACTTTCCCCTTCCGATTTTCTCGTTAATGTCGTACTGCCTGAGCTGGACGGAAATATTGAAACGTATCCAATCGCTGCCTTGCAGCATAAAGGGTATGACGAAACGTACCAGATCGAAATAAAGGATCTGGAGCTAATCGAGGAACGTGCCGATTACCTCATCTCACGGATCAAAAAATGGCTCGTTCTCCAGAAAAAACGAACGCCGCAAAAAGAATTGCTATTATCGGGTACAATTACCTCCTGGAGAAGGTGGCCTATTCGGCGGTTCGTTTTTAGATACTTTTTCGTCCATATCGGTTTTACTAACTGAGCTAAAAAATGCCGGCTACCAAGTGGACGAGTATTCCGCTAATCAATTACAGGCTCATTTTTTTTGGACGGGCAGCTTGTTAATTCTGGGAAGTGGGCCGATGAAACCGGCAATGATACGTTGCTGCGATATGACAAAGCGGCATATGAACGCAATTTTGCCACAAAAGGCTGGCGTGAAGAGCTCATCGCCCAGTGGGGAAGCATTCCCGGAACGGTCATGACTGAAGGGGAACGTTTTTTAATTCCTGGAATGCTAAATGGTAACCTTTTTATAGGTTTGCAGCCGACGCGTGGGATTCATGAGCATCCCGAAAGCGTGTATCACGATGGACAGCTGCCCCCTCCCCATCAATACGCAGCTTTTTATCAGTGGCTGCGTGAAGAGTTTTCCGCCGATGCAATTATTCATATCGGAACACACGGAACACTCGAGTTTTTACCTGGGAAAGAGAACGGAATGTCAAAGAATTGCTTTCCCGACCAATTTGTCAGCGACCTGCCCCACTTTTATTATTACTACGTCGGCAATTCTTCGGAAGGAATGATCGCCAAAAGGCGCTCACACGCTACTTTGCTTAGCTATCACGCCCCTCCGTTTGTCGAAGGCGAATTGTACGGAGAATATGCAGCTTTAGAGAGGTTAATTCACGAATACCGTGATGCGAAGCAAATGGACTCAGAACGTTGCGCGACAATCTGGGAGCAAATAAAGGAGCTAGCGCGGCAATTAGAGTTTAAGCCTTTACGTCTCGAAGGAATAGAACAAGAATTGTATCGCATGCAGCGCTCGCTTATTCCGCAAGGATTGCACGTGCTCGGTCAAGGGTTTTCGTGTGATGACGCGACAAAGTACATGTCCTTTGTCCTGCGGCACGACCGGGCGGACGTACCTTCATTACGTCGATTGCTTGCCCGTGACAAGGAACTGGACTATGACCGATTACTAACCGAAAATGATACCGAGCGGCTTGCTCACCTTGATGAAATGGCGGAGCGAGCTGTCAAAGCATTCCTCCAAAGTGGAGAAATACCGGAGGCCGAATATTCGGTTGCAGCCGAGCTAAAAAAAACATTAAACTTCGGAAAACGTGCCTATGAAGCAGCCTTGTCAAATAATGAGCTCGAGGCTTTGTTGCATGGGTTAAACGGAACATACATCCCGGTAAAATTAGCAGGCGATGTCATGCGCTATCCTGAAATATTGCCGACGGGCCGAAACATGTACCAGCTCGACCCGCGCGATGTCCCAAGTGAATCAGCAATCAAACGAGGCGAAGAGATTGCCCGCCGGACGATATCTCTTTACTACTCCGATAAACGAAAATACCCTGAGACAACGGCTATCATTCTATGGGGAATCGAGACGGCCCGGACACAGGGGGAGACGATCGGTCAAATTTTGCATTACTTAGGTGTCAGGCTTGGCTCACAAAAAAACCGTTTTCAAACGATTTATGAGATCATTCCCCTTGCAGAGTTGAGCCGTCCGCGTCTGAACGTTGTCGTGAATATTTCCGGCGTTTTCCGGGATATGTTTCCAACCGTCGTAGAGGAGTTACACGAACTCTTTCAACGAGTCGCCCAGTTGGATGAACCAGAGGAGAACAATTTCTTTAAACGCCAGACAAACCAGCTGTACATAAGGCTACTGAAGGATGGCTATCCACACGACGAAGCCTTTGACCTCGCCTGTGCAAGGATTTTTGGTCCAGCCGAAGGAGAGTACGGCACGGGCATCTCCAAAATGATTGAAACCAAAAACTGGTCAGATGAAGAACAGCTTGGAGCTATGTACAATCAATCAGTCCAGCATATGTACAGCAATAAGCACCACGGTCAGAAGATGGAGAAGCTGTTTCAGTCTCACCTTGAAGCCATCGACATCGTCTCCCAGCTCAGGAGCAATCACGAGTATGAAATGATTGATATTGATGATTACTACGGCTTTTTTTGGCGGGCTGTCCAAGGCAATTGAAACGATTAAAGGGGAACGACCGGAAGTTACATTACCGATACGACAAGCGAAGTTATCCAGACGGAAGATGCCGAACAATCCATCGAGCGAGGGGTTCGAACCCGACTGCTCAACCCGAAATGGATCGACGCTTTACTCGAACATTCCTATCACGGGGCCCAAAAAATTGCCCAGCGTTTTGAGAATGTGCTCGGAATTGCAGCGACGACGAATAAAGTCGCACCTTGGGTTTTCTCTGCCTTGCACGAAACGTACATTGCGGACGAGGAACGTAGTAAACAGATGGAAGCGAATAATCGCTATGCCTATCACGAGATGATCGAAACATTACTCGAGAGCGACAAGCGCCAATATTGGCAGGCGACCGACGAACAGCTGAGGCAGCTTAAGCAAAAGTATTTAGAGCTAGAAAGCGACATCGAGTCATAGCGACCGTTTCGTCGTATAGGTATTGAGGAATCATCAGGTTCTCGTCATGAGCTCTTTCTACGCTTTATCAACGAGTGAAGTCAGATCGCTAATGCGATCTGACTTCATCTTTTCAGCTTTTTTTTGGTAACAATGAATTTGATTCTAGCGTCGGCCCTTCACCATTAATTATTGCAGCTTTTCTTGTTCGATTACGTAATTTTCAATTACCGTCTCAACCTCTCGCAAAAAGGAAGTCGGATCTTCTCCCTGATGTTCAAGGACATACTTCTCCATCATTTCACGCAAAGGGGCATTATTCTCAAAACGGCTAATTTCAGGAGGTCCGGCTGATGGCGTTAAAGCATACAGCGCCTCTAAATGATAATTTTCTGCACCTTCCACATCGGCCAGGAATTGATCCCTTATTTCCGGATCGGCAAAAGCAGGTACACGACCTTTTCGTATTTCCGGCAGGCGTGCTTCAGGCGATGTTATATAAGCGAGAACATCAAAAGCGGCTTCCTTATGCTCACTCGTACTAGTAATCATCCAGGCTGTTGCATTCGGTTCTACGCCGATACCTTTATTTTCTTCCCACGTCGGGAACGGCGCAAAATCGAAGTTTACTCCTTCGATCCCTTCCTCCACTGCCCACGTTCGAGCCCAGCCAGCATCCATCGCCACGTTTCCATCTTCGAACGTACCACCCCATTCCCCATTCGGAACATTCCCAGGTATGGACGCATAGCGTTCGAGCATTCTAAATATCTGGTCTATCGCTTCAGATTGGGTTACATTGACCTCGTTTGTGTCAGGATCGATAAAGTTTTGTTCGAATTGGGTAAAGATAAACCAGGCTAGCCAAGAATTAAAGGAGAAGCCATAGTACTCAACTCCGTCCTCCTCTCGCGTAAGCTCAGCGGCCAAATCAAGCACTTCAAACCAAGTCATGGACTCATTGGGATAATCGACTCCAAAGCGATCAAAAATGTCTTTATTATAATGTAAAGCAAAGTAATTCGATTGGTGTGGAAGTGCAACAATCCCACCGGTCGGAGTTGCGTTTCGGAAGCTTTCTATAATTTCCTCATCATAAACCGATAAGTCGAAGTCCTTCTCTTTAATAATATATTCAAAGTCATATTCGAGCTCAAAATCTCTCATCAGCATAAAGTCACGACGCTGCTCCTGTGCCGGAATAATATCGGGAATATGTCCGGTAAAAACGGCATCGGTAAATTCATCCTGATCGACAAACGGCATTTCCATAAATTCAATTGTAATATGCGGTAATTCCTCCTCGATCTGAGGCTTCATTTCCTCTAACCACTCGCTGTCATAAGTCGTCGCAATTGTTACTGTAACCGGCTCCTGCTCATCAAGCCCCTCCTCGCTCTCGGCCTTCTCGTTGCTAGGCTCCGCACCGCAAGCGGCTGTAATTAACAGAAAAACCAACACATAACCCGTTTGAAAAAATCGAACTCTCATTTACCCTTCCCCCTTTGTAATTATCGTGTGCTTCCCTCTATCTATCTCATAAAGCGACTCGTACCTTATTTTGCCGCCCTCACACCGTTCTTACACTCTACCTGTTATGGTTATGCTAATTCTGCTCAAAAGGTAAACGGTTTCTCTATATTTTTCAATATTTAATCTGTTAATCAACTCAGTAATTGTCCATTATTTGAGTAAACGTTTACGAAAAAGTCCTAGCGAAGTTCGTTTTCAGCAAGCTAAACCATCGTGGTAATCGGGCTTCTGCCAATTAGGTTGACAAGCCAGGCATACGTTTCTCCTAAAAGTCACAACCCGTTAAATTATTGGCTGGTGAGGTTTTTCACGGTTTTCCTTTCAATAATTTCGTGAGCCATTACGGAGCTTGCGACGTTTTTTTTACTGTTTATCATTTCGATCAATTTAAGAATCGCGACCCTTCCCATCTCTGTGAGCGGCTGCCCGACCGTTGTCAGAGGCGGAATCGCCATTTCTGCAATTTGGGTATTGTCATATCCGATAATAGAAAAATCGTCTGGAACGTGTAAATTGCGTTCATACCCTTCGGACAGCGCCCCTATAGCCATATCATCACTAGCAGCAAAAATCGCTGTAAACTCGCCTTCATAAGCTAACAGCTCATTCATACAAGCTTTTCCGGAATGAAAATCGAAATTACCGTAAACGATTAACTTTTCATCGACAGTGAGTCCATGATCGAGGAGCGCTTTTTTTAAAGCCTTTGTATCTTGGCAAGCCGGCGAGCTCATCCGACTTCGGACCGCTGATCATGGCAATTTTTGTATGTCCGTTTTCAATAAGATAGCTCGTCGCGTGGTATGCAGCCTGCTTATCATCAACCTTGACGTATGGAATGGCATGACGATAGGACATAGACGACAATAGAATCATCGGTATTTCCAAAGAGAGTGCCTCTTGATACGATTCTGTTTGCAGCATCGCACTAGCAAAGACTAAGCCATCTACTTTCTTTTCCCTAAGAACGTTCATATATTCGAGCGTACGTTTTCCGCTCGGTCCCGTGTTACAAACTATCGTACTGAAATGATTCTCATGAGCGCATTCCTCTATTCCATCCAACACTTTTGACGAGAAGGAACTGCCGAGCTCCGGGAGCAACACACCGATTGTATTCGTGCGATTATTTATTAACCCTCGTGCGATCCCGTTCGGATGAAAACCGATGTCTCTAATGACTTTCATTACCTTTGCTTTTGTCGCCTCGGAATATCCAGGCTGCTTATTCAAAATTCTACTAACGGTTGCAATCGATACATTAGCCTGGATCGCAACATCTTTAATTGTAGGCGGCTTCATTGTCATCACCTTTACGTAAACGCTTACTTTATCGTCATTTATAATTTATCATTGTACCTTGAACCTTGCAACAATTTTTTTTGATTTTCATTTACATCGGTCATGTCCGATGGCATTATAGAAAAAACAGCAACTATCTGTCCGGGAGGTTTATCCACTTGAACGAACCTGTAAACAGCTGGGAATACTTCGAAAATGAGCCGGCACCCTGCCCACAACAATCAGTCAATGGACAAGTCATTAGTGAAATCGAGGGTTATTTGCATAAGGCCACGATGAATGATATTCCTGGTGCCGCTATTTTGATTGCTCATAAAGGACAGGTAATCATGAAACAGTCGTTTGGCCACTTGCAAATCGTTCCCGATAAAATTAAGAATCGCATTGACACGATCTACGATATTGCCTCACTAACTAAAGTTGTCGCCACTTGGCCGGCGATAATTGACCTCATTCATAAAAGCCGAATTCAACTGGATGCCCCTATTCGCTCTTACCTTCATGAGTACGAGAGATGTCCACTCGGGGCCGTTACCGTCTCACAGCTGTTAACGCATAGTGGCGGCTTGCCCGCAAGGACCTTTTTAAAGCAATACGGTCATTCCAAGCCAATGATTCGTGAAGGAATCGGCAACGAGCCTTTCGAATACGCCCCGGGGTCCCAAGTGCTTTACAGCAACCGTGGGTTTGTTGTTCTCGGGGAAATCGTTGAGCGAGTGAGCGGCTCCTCGCTAGGAGCATACCTCCAGCACAACATTTGGAGCTTGCTAAAAATGAAGGATACGATGTTTCAACCTGCTCCTCACCTGATTGACAGGATTGCCGCAACCGAATACCGGGAAACGGAACAAACGTGTCAAAGAGGAAGCGTGCACGATGAAAATGCGGCCATCCTAAACGGAGTTGCCGGGCATGCCGGCCTCTTTTCGACTATTTCAGATCTGGCCAATTTTTGCGCCGCGGTGATGGCAGGAGGAAGGTTTCACGGAAGGCAAGTGCTTGGCAGAGAGCTGATTAGGCAGTCAATAATGAACCAGACCGACCGCCTAAATGAAGCAAGAGGGTATGGGTGGGCGATATACGAACGCTCGAATTTTGATAAAATTGTTGGACATTACGGCTTCACCGGGACAAGCATCATGCTATGCCCCGCCTTGAATCAAGTCATTATTCTTTTAACGAACCGAGTGCATCCGAGTCGGGAAAATACTAGCATCCGCGCGATCAGAAGCTTTATTCATGAAAAGCTGGAGGGTAATTGCTCGCTAGCCTACCCCTTGCAACCGGAATCTCAATCGTGAAAGGAAGGAAGCCAACATGAAAAACATTTATTTAATTAGGCACTGTCAAGCGGAGGGACAGCCCCCGGAAGCAAAGCTAACAGAAGAAGGTCTTCGGCAAGCAAATGATTTAGCCCGTTATTTCATTCGCACTCCGGTGGAACGCATCATTTCCAGTCCATTTACGCGAGCCGTGCAATCGGTAACGCCTCTGGCAGAAAACAAAAAGCTGACGATTGAGTCTGAGCCCCGTCTTTCAGAACGTATTTTAAGCACGACTCAGCTTCCCGATTGGCAAAAAAAAGCTGGAGGAATCGTTTCTGGATCTAGAATTAGCCTTCCCAGGTGGTGAATCTGGCAGAACGGCGATGAAACGGGCAACAGCTGTTATTGAGGAAGTGGTATCAATTCGCGAAAAAAGCATTGCGATCGTGACTCACGGTAATTTACTCGCCTTATTGCTGCACTCCTACAACCGCGAGTTCGGATTTGCAGAATGGAAAGCCCTTAGTAATCCAGACGTTTTTCTATTACAGCTTAGTGCCGAATCAGCAAATGTGAAGAGGATATGGAAGTGAATGGCTTTACGTAAGCTGAACCATCTTAAAAAGGAGCTCCCACCCCATGTCCCTTTTTAAGATAAAGCTTAACTTAAAGAATGAAAATGGCAGTTCGCCAACAGTTACATTATTCTTGCAGTTTTTTTGCTTATGAGCTGCTCGAAGGCTTCTTTAATTTTTTTTACATACACTCGGCTATGCGGCACGAGCTCCTCTCTACCGATCACTCTCGAGCATACGCGCCTCTCTCCTACGACAATTCCCTTTGCTGCCATCGTGTCACTCTGCCCCTCCAGCAGGCGGCGAAACTCCTCCCACCGGACACGAAACATTCCGCAAACCTCATCCTCCTGCACTTGATAAGCCTCCAACGGAAAAGACGCTTCATAAACAAACACGTGACAAAACTCATTGTCGATGAAGTTTTCACCTTTAGTTAATTGACAAGGTACGACTCCGACCGGGTAAAGCATCTCGATGTCTGCCGTTATACCGAGCTCCTCCTCAAGCTCGCGCAGGCCATCCTCCTTTGTCTCATGGGCAAGGATGTGCCGGCCGCTGTAATGTCATAGCAGTTTGGAAAATCAGCTTGTCAGGGCTACGCAGCTGCAAATCCACGTAAGCACCGCTGTCATCATATCCGATAATCCAGCAATGAAACGTTTCATGCCAAAGCCCTTGACGATGAACGTCATCGCGTGAGGCTGAACCGATCCGTTTAAATGTTTCATCAAAAATAGCTAATTGCTCTGAAGTCATGCACTCTTCCCCCACCCTAATTAGATAACAAAACTGTAAGGTAATTGTAAGCTGTTCCAATATGAGCCTGTCAATAACCATGCTATTCTTTAAAAGCGAACCTTTGAGTCGTATAGGAGCTGAGAATATGAAAATTGTGAAAGTGAGTCTCGGACTCGTTCTAGTTATTTTTGCGCTATTCATTTTCTCAAGCAATCAGAAACCCGTTCTTAACGCCAATGCTGCAATATTGGTCAACGCAGACACAGGTGAAATTTTGTTTGAGAAAAATGCTAATACTCCCTTTGCAGTAGCCAGCATGTCTAAAATGATGACTGAATATCTAGTCCATGAAAGCATCGCAGAAGGCGCAATCAATTGGGAAAGCGAAGTATCGATTAGTCAGCATTCAGCGGACATAGGTGGTGCTTCCATAGAATTGCAGGCCGGAGATGTCTCGACGATACGCGATTTGTATCAAGCCATGAGTATCGCTTCCGCCAACAATGCAACGGCCGCTCTCGCTGAACATATCGCCGGCAGCGAAGAGCAATTTTCAAATAGAATGAATCAAAAAGCCGTAGAGCTAGGCTTATCGCAGGCGAATTTTGTCAATGCTACCGGCTTAACTGAACCAGATGGTGTCAATCAAATGACTGCTACCGAAGTAGCAAAGCTCGCTCGAATTCTCATACGCGATTTTCCCGAAGTCTTGGAGACGTCTAGCTTACCCGAATATACGCTTGCCTTCAATGAAGAGACAATTATGAATACAAACCAAATGCTCATCTACGATTACCTGTCATTTTCCGGTCTCGATGGATTGAAAACAGGGTTTACAAATGAAGCAGGCTACTGTTTTGCCGGAACAGCCCAAATAAAGAATACCCGGTTAATAACAGTAGTTATGGGAACTGAGCACTCGGATGATCGCTTTATAGAAACGCGCGATTTATTGTCCTACGGGTTTCAAACCGCCCCATTATTTTCGTTAGATTCGATAAAAGCTAAGCTCAGTGAACTCGTTTCAGCAATTTAAAACGTTGGGAGAGTCACCCGTAATTTGCTTAGAAGGCTAAAATCATACCTAAATATAAAAGAGAGCGCCGCAACCTTGAATGCCGATAATGCTTCATCTCCGACCTACACCCTTTTTTTAAGATGAGGCCTCGCTGTCCGGATCTCATCACAACGGGCATTCGGCTGCGTTGGCAGAAGGAGGACGATTAGTGACGAGGTACCTCTGTCATCATGCAGATCCAGCTTTGAAAACAGGCAGAAAGTCGTCTCTCGCCTCCTGTTAATACGCCTTTGCCCAATACACGAGCTGCTCTGCTAGTTCTCCACAACAGACACATCGGTCTCCTACAGCCTCATCATCAAACGGTATACAGCGGAGGTTGCTCCGATCTCTTCTTTTACTTGTTCCTCACAGTCGCCCCGACCACACCACATTGCCTTTGCAAAACCGCCATGCTCATCAAGCGTTGCCTTCAGCTCTGAAAATGTAAGAGCTACACGGATATTAGCATTAAGGTGTGACTTTGCTTTCATATACAAGCTGCTTTGGATGTCCGCAAGCAAATGCTCTACTGCCAGGCAGACCTCATTTATTGATACAGGCCGCTTTTCGCCCGTATCACGTCTGACTAAAATGACTTGATTTTGCTCGAGATCGCGCGGTCCTATCTCAAGCCGGAGAGGAATGCCCTTCATTTCGGATTCGTTAAACTTCCAGCCAGGCTGTTTGTCACTCGTATCAAGCTTGACGCGTACGTTTTGCTCAAGGCTCTCCTTTAACCGATAGGCAGCGTCGAGTACACCCTCCTTTTGCTGAGCAATCGGAACGATCAGAAGCTGAGTCGGTGCTATTTTAGGCGGAAGCACAAGACCGCGGTTGTCACCATGAACCATGATCAGCGCACCGATAATCCGAGTCGTGAACCCCCAAGAGGTTTGCTGTACATATTCAAGCGTTCCTTCACGATTAGTAAACTGAATGCCAAACACTTTGGCAAAGCCATTACCAAGATGGTGAGAGGTGGCTGACTGCAACGCCTTCCCGTCGTGCATCAAGCTTTCAATCGTATACGTATAGTCCGCACCGGCAAATTTTTCTTTGTCTGTCTTTTTCCCTTTCACGACGGGAATCGCCAAGATGTCTTCACATATTTCCGCATAGATATTAAGCATTCGAAGCGTTTCTTCATGAGCCTCCTCCTTCGTTTCATGGCATGTGTGTCCTTCCTGCCATAGAAATTCAAGCGTTCGCAAAAAAGGACGCGTCGTTTTCTCCCAACGAACAACGTTTGACCATTGATTGTAGAGCTTCGGCAAGTCTCGATAAGAGCGAATAACCTGTTTGTAATGTTCTCCGAAAAGTACCTCTGATGTTGGTCTGATGCATAAACGCTCTGTCAGCTCCTCTTCGCCGCCATGCGTTACCCAGGCAACCTCAGGCGCAAAACCGGCAATATGATCCTTCTCCTTTTGGAGCAAGCTCTCGGGAATGAGTAAGGGCATGTAGACATTCTCGTGCCCTGTTTCTTTAATTTTTCTGTCGAGCACGTCTTTAATATTTTCCCAGATTGCATAGCCGTAGGGACGAATAATCATTGAGCCCCTTACACTCGAATAATCGATTAATTCCGCTTGCTTCACTACATCGGTATACCACTTTGCAAAGTCATCCTCCATGTTCGTAATGCGCTCGACAAACCCTTTCACCATTTCGCAACAGCTCCTTCGTTATTTTGGCATACAAAAAAGCGACGCTTCATTATAGGGACCATGGAATGGCGGTACCACCCTACTTTAAAGCGACGCTTTACACTCATACATGATAACGGTTTTTGACCGCTGTACCTTGACGGCGCAGATACAGGACGAAAAAGGTAGGTTCAAATACTGTTGATTGAGCCTCGCACCACCCGGCCCTTCTCTGTGCTCAACAGGCTATTTTACTAGTCCTTTTTTTAAACGCTTAGCTTTTTTTCAGAAGTATATGCAGATTAGCAAGAAATGTCAAGCTTTGCATGTAGTTTATGGTGAAGCCTTCGTAGTGACGAAGCGGTCAGTCTTATTGTCATAACTAGTTAATTCATCAGCCATAACGGGAGGACGACAGCACCGCCAACAATCCCAACAAAAATGACCCACGTCAATGGATTGGCCATATTGATCGTCCAGCCAACACCAAAGCGCTTCTCCAAAAACATCGCCGGATCATTTGGGTTAAAGTAAAACTGGCCAAGCTTCCAATACTTATCGTCGTCACGATTAATTACCTGCTTTTCCTTACCAGAAACAACCTTTACTCGGCTTCCACCCTGTCCAGTCGTAAATGACAGGAAAATAGCTCCTAATACAACCACGCCGGTAAGCAGTAGTGGAACAATAGTGAGCAGCTGCAAGTTAAGCGGAAAAATAAACGAGAGCTGAATGAATAAAAATAGGAGCACCATGGCGATTGCGGTCAAAAGAGTAAAAAGTGACCACCGGCGCCGGAAAACCAAACTCTGCTGAATGGATCTCTCAGGATTTGCCGAATCGATTTGCTGTTTCGCTTTGGCAATTAATGTATTAATGAATAGAAATAATAGCGTTATGAAAAGCTGGACAACCGGAAGAGCAAGGACACTGCGATAGGATTTATCGGCCCAATTGGTCACCTCACCGCTGAAATTGTATTTCATCGGAATTTGGCTCGGTATGCTCTGATAATTGGTGAGCGTCAGAAAGACCGTTCCGATCGAAATAATAATTGGGAGGATAAACCATACGTTTGAAATAACCGATTTCTTCTCACGAAACTTTAGATCGACTGAAACTTGTTGCGGCCTTTCCTGATGCCATTGCTCCCTCGCCTTCAGCTCCTTCATTTTCCTGTGAAAATGTAAATAAACGAAAAAGGATAATAAAATAAATGTGCTTAAAACGAGTACGAGCGCGAGAGCTAAGCCCTCCTCTCCTTGAACGATTCGAGAAACGATGATAAATGGAATCGTCGCGGCCACTCCAACAAGAAGAGTAGCTTTCATATAGCTTCTCCGCATGTTCGAAATCGTATGGCTTCCGAATTGTTCCTCTGGAATCGATACGCCAAAGCTTTCCGTCTTTCTTGTTAAAAAAAGGCATAAATAAGAGCAAAACGACGATCGGTAAATACGTGATAAAAAAATAAGGCAATCATTAAGGAATATTCCATTATTTTTCCTCCTCAACGCTTGAAATTGTGTTAAAAAGCTCTGCGCTCAGCCTAGCCCACTCGTTTTCTGTAATCCCCCGACAAACGGCTTCTGCAACTAACGGTCTTAATGTCGCCTCAAGCCGTCTATTAAATTCATCATCTGCTGGAGGAACACCACTCGGGTTTATGACGACGCCCTTTTGGCGATGGATTAAAATAAAGCCCTCACGCTTAAGCTGCTGATACGCCTTATTAACGGTATGGAGATTAATACCTAGATCGGAGGCTAAGCCTCGGACTGATGGCAAGTCGTCCCCCGGCCGTAACGCCTTCCGAGCAATCCCTTCAATGATTTGATTTTTCAATTGCGTATAAATCGGAATATCAGATTCTAAATCAAGGTTTATGAGCAAGACAACACACCTCATTTCGTGATATCTGTTATATATATAGTATAACAGATATCACGAAAGTGCAAACGCCAATTCACGCCTAATGTTATACTCCCTCTTAATAGACAAAGAAATCGACCTCCCCATGTCAATGTGAGTGGCCGTCTTTTATACAAATAGTTTGTCGCGGAGATTTAATGGAGGAAGGTTAGCTTTGCGTTTTACTTAATGGCAAACTAATGTCAAACACCGCTCCTCCCTTTTCCCCATTAGCAGCTGTAATCATTCCTCCGTGTCGCTCGATAATGACCTTGCTAATTGTCAGTCCGAGCCCGATTCCACCACTGTTCTCGTTTCGCGATGGCTCCCCACGAAAAGCGGCTTGAATATTTTTTTCAAGCTCATCTTCCTTTATGCCTGGCCCTTGATCGGCGAAGCGTATATACACCCGGCCGTACTGCTCTGATACTTGAAACGTCATAACCCCTCGCGCCGGGCTATAGCGAATTCCATTTGAGAGCAAGTTCTCAAACGCTCTACGCAGTAAAAGGGAATCGCCCTTTACTATTAACTGAACCGAACCTTCAATGTTAAGCTCCATTTCTTTTTCAGCGAGCAACAAGGACAGCTCCTCTTTAATAGTTTCAGCTAAATCAATTAAGTGAATCGGTTCCGAATGCTGTAAGCTGATCGCCTGCTCGATCCTGGAATAATCGGAGAGCAGTGACACGAGCTCGTCTAAATGGTTTGCTTTGTCGACGCTTAATTGCAAGTATTTTTCTTTCTTTTCAGCTGTTTTGGTGATTCCTGTTTTTAAACCTTCCAAATAACCCCGCAACGAAAAAGCGACGCTCCTCTTCGACCGTAGTCCGTTCTTTATTTAACCGCTTTAAGTCCAAGGCCATGGACTGGAACGCCTGAGATACTTGATCCATCTCTTTGATTCGAGTGGGTGGAATCTGAACGGCATACTCCTCTTTGGCAATGCGAGAGGATGCTTTGCTGAGCGCAAATAGTGGCTGCAAAATATGGCGGCGAATGCCAAGAAGGATTACGCACACCACAAGCAGAATAGCTCCGATATATAAGGGCAATTCATAGTTACTCAAATTAAAGTCTTGATTTTTCGAAGTGATATAAAGGGAGCCCATTTCTTCCCCGTCGTCAAAGAATCGAAAAAAACGTCATGTCTCTGTAATCAAACTGATACTCAGCATTGACTCCTCTTATATTTACAGTTGGAGAAACAGTGGCCAAGTCGCTTGCTTCGACTACTTCACCGCCTTCTACTATGTCGTTGCCTTCGGGTATCCATAAATAAGGGGCATCTACATCCCCGATGCTATATCCGCTTATTTACTTATATTCTCTATCGCAATGCCCTTGTTTGTCACCCCATTATATGTGCTCTCATTAGGAACTGCTTTTATTTTTATCCTACTATCTAATTTTTTTTGATAACGAGAAATCAAAGAGAAAGTCGTTAAAAATAAAGAAATATTTACCTAGAGTTAATGCGGTCATGTTATTTTTATTAATCGGTTTTTTTATTTTGTCGCTCATATTAGGGAAAATTGGGGAGAGTTACTGGATCATTCGGACCTTTCCACTTTGTATATTGGTGCTCATTTTAGGTATGATTAATTTCTATATGAACTATAAAAATAAAACGGTAGCAACATATTTCTATGTATTCATTCCTTTGTCTCTTTTAATAATTAATTTAATTTTTATCAAAATTTTATGATTGAAGATGACTTCTCCAACATAGATTTAACGACAGCTTATTATTTGTTAGTAAGTAAGGCCGATTCTCACAGATCGGCCTTACTTCTTCTTGAAGGACCACCTATTAATGAATGGTTCCCCTACCCCTTTTTTACTTCCTCTAGTATTCATGCGTCCATTACACTTAACATAAGTCAGATTTGCTTTCCGCTGTAGCAAGGAGGCTTCGAGCAATCCTTGATCTTCATAAATAGAACCGCCGTCCCTCCTTTATACGATCCTCAAACAAATGAAACATGTCGTTTTCATCTACTTAATCTAATATCGAGTCTACTTACTTAGCCATTTTCCTGTGCTACGATTTTAAGCAGAGCTAGGGATGTTGTCGACAATCTGCTCTGCCATTAGAACGTTCATCCTGCGTTTAAATGGCTGATTATGAAAGCGCTCTATCCACCTGTTTTTGGAAAAAAAACCCATGTAGGAGGGTGATTAACGATGAAATCATTCCGATTGTTCTTTGTGCCTTCTCTGCTGTTCCTCGTATTAGTTGCGTGCAGCAGTGAAGATGCAAACATGGAAGGTGTCGTCCAGCTCGATTTTATGTTTTGGGGAGATGTCTCCGAGCAAAAAGCAGTTGAAGAAATGGTCGCTGCCTTCAATGAAGAGCACCCTGATATCCATGTTCACGCCAGGCACGTACCTGATGAATACGAGACTCGCATGACTACTTTGCTGGCAGCCGATGATTTGCCTGACGTCGCTTATTTGAATACGGCTCAAGCATTAAGCTGGGCAAGGGATGGACATATTCTTGAGCTGACGGAATACGCGGAGCTGTATCCTGAATTAACGAAGCGCATTCCCGAATCGTATCTTTATTTTGACGAAGGAAAAATTGCGGGGAATACAACGGCTGTGGAAACGATGCAGCTGTTTTACAACAAAGAAATTTTTGCCGAGCTGGGAGTCGAGCACCCGCCTGCACGAGCAGATGAAGCATGGAGCTGGGATGAAATGGTCGAGGCTGCAAAGACACTGACCATCGACCGGAACGGGAATAATGCCCACGATCCTAACTTCGATCCGAATGCGATTCAGCAATATGGCCTCTCTATCCCCGGCTGGTATTTTCCATGGCACTCTCTCTTAATAAATAACGGTGCAGACTTCTTTAACGAGGATGGGACAGAATTCATTTTAGACGAGCCTGAGGGTGTAGAGGTTCTGCAAGCGATTCAGGATTTAATGCACACTCATCACGTTGCACCTACACCGACGCAGCAAGGAGATATGCCGGCGACCAGTGTCTCGTTGCAAACAAAACGTATTGCAATGGTCATTGATGGCCAATGGATGATAAACACATTTGCCAATGATGGCCTCAACTTCGGCGTAGGGGTCACCCCCGTTTTTGAGAAGGGTCGTACTTCGATCGCTAGTATTGAGTCCGGGGCTTCAGTTATTTTCTCAAGCACTGAGTACCTGAGGAAGCCTTGACGTTTTATTTATACCATAATAACCCGGAGACCGTCCCACTGTTTCAATCGGGGCTCTGGATGCCTATTGAAAGAAAATACTATGAACAGTCTGAATATACAGATATTTGGCTAAATGAAGACGTCCATCCGCCCGAATACAAGGAGGCTGTTATCGACTTCGCTCTGGATGCTAAGCCTTCCCCTGTCCTATCAATGAAAAATTGGGTAGAAATCGTAAACGAAATTGAATCCGGTCTGGAGAACGTTTGGTTAGGAAATCAAGAGGTCGAGTCAGCTTTAGAGGAGATGAAGCAAAACGTCCAGCCTCTACTCGAGGGTCGATACCCACGTCATGAACAATAATTCCACGAGCTGCGAGAGGTCCGCGTAAATAACTAGGGGGCGAAAGGTTCGCCCTACAAGGAGGATAATTATGACGAGAAAATCGAGGCGCGCATCCGGATCCGGAGTCGAAAAGCTGGAAAGAAAGTGGGGAATTTTATTAGCCTTGCCGGCGATCCTCGGCTTTGTTTTACTCAATTTGGGACCGATGATTTTTTTCTTTCTTTATCGGTTTGACCGACTGGCGTGTCGGGAGCCCGACCGAATTTGTTGGCTTTCAAAATTATCGCGAGATGCTAGTTGATGATCGGCTATTCCGTCAATCGATGTTTGTCACCTTCTATTACACGTTAGGCAGCGTTCCTTTAACGATGATCGTTGCTTTCTTTGTTGCTATTCTTCTTAATCAAAAGGTAAAAGGCTTGGCTATATTACGAACGATTTTTTATTTACCTGTGCTCGTCCCGAGCGTTGCCAGTGCAATGCTGTGGCTGTGGATCTTTAATCCGGACTTTGGCCTTTTTAATGCTGGACTGCAAGCGCTAGGATTGCCCGGGTTGCAGTGGCTGTACAGCGAGTCGACATCCGTTCCTTCACTCATTCTCATGAGCTCATGGGGAATGGGAAACGCGATGATTATTTTTCTTGCTGGCTTGCAAGGAGTGCCGCGCCAATTATACGAAGCGATCGATGTTGACGGTGGAAACGCACTTCACAAATTAACGTATGTTACGATTCCGCTCATGACACCAGTGATTTTCTTCAATATGATTATGGCTTTAATAAATACTTTTCAAGTCTTTAATGAAGCCTATATTATGACTGGAGGTGGACCGAACAATTCGACCTTATTTTATGTTTTTTTACTTATACAGACAGGCCTTCCAACAAAATGAGATGGGCTATGCGAGCGCTTTGGCTGGGGACTTTTCCTCGTTATTTTGTTTTTCACGTTTTTTTTATTTTTCGCACCGCCAAGGATTGGGTCTATTATGAAGGAGAGCGAGGCTCATGAACATGAAAAGACAAATTGAAACAACACCGCTGCCAATTCGCAAACAAGGTAGGAAACGAATCGGACGCGTAATCGTATATTTGCTGCTCATTGCTGGCAGTGCTGTCATGCTGTTTCCTTTCGCTTGGCTTCTCAGAAGCTCGGTCATGAGCACAGGCAAATTTTCACACACCCACCGGAATGGATTCCGAATCCGTTTCTGTGGCGAAATTACCCGGAAGCACTCACAGCTGTTCCTTTTTTTTACGCTATTTGTTCAACACATTACTAATCGAATTCTGGACCTTAGCGGTACAATGATCACTTGTTCCTTGGCAGCCTTCAGCTTCTCAAGGTTAAGGTGGCCAGGACGAAACCTTATTTTTGGGATTATTTTAACGGCGCTAATGCTCCCTTATGCTGTCACTTTAATTCCCCATTTTATTATTTGGCAAAACCTTGGGGCCATTAACACGATCCTGCCTTTGACCGTTCCAGCCTGGCTAGGGACACATGTTTTTGCTATTTTCCTTTTGCGCCAATTTTTTTATGTCCATCCCAAGGGAGCTTGATGAGGCCGCGTACGTCGACGGGGCGACTCCACTGACCGTACTCGTCAAAATTATTCTACCCTTATCGAAGCCCGCCTTAATCGTCGTATTTATCTTTACTTTTATCGCTGTCTGGAACGACTTTCTCGGTCCATTAATCTACTTACAGGATCGCGAAAAGTTTACATTGGCCGTTGGCTTGGCTCAGTTTAGCGGCATGTACAATGCCCAATGGGGTTATCTTATGGCAGCAGCGACGACGATGATTACTCCGATTATTTTTATTTTCTTTTTTGCACAAAAGTATTTTATCGAAGGGATTGCCCTTACAGGCGTAAAAGGATGAATGGATGACTCAAGCGGGCTTCCTCTTCTTATAGATAAAGAAGCTCGCTTGAGTCGCTGAAGCTTCATTGAAAAGATAAAGTCATTTGGCGTGGAGCTTTTACTTGATTCCCCGATGCTTGCAGAAAACGCTCATTTATTGTTCATATGGGTGCGATAGTAAGCTTTCCTGAATTCGGTCGGAGTCACTTTTTCGTATTTCTTAAAAAGCCGCATAAAATATTTTTCATCATGAATGCCAACGGCATCGGCCACTGTTTTAATATTGGCATTCGTACTCGTTAGTAAATACTTTGCTTTGGACAGCTTCTGATGATGAATATATTCCTGAATGCTCATTCCAACTTCCTTTTTAAAATAACGTGTTAAATAGTCGCGATTATAATTAAACTGTCTTGCAATCGAACTTACTGATACGTCCCCCAAAGCATGGACACGAATCCATTCCAAGATAGCAGCCAGCTTCTTTTCAACATTCATTTTTTTCAAAAGAGGTATAAAAATTCGTAATCGTCTGCTCCGACAACTCAATCAACAGCAACGTGGCCAAATAATCAGTCACTCGATTGTTATAGTAATTGGCTCTCGAGATGTCCAATAGCTGTGTAAACAAGATCTGAATTCTCTCGACATGTTTTGGGGTCGAGTAAACGGGAATATAAATGGCCGTATTGCTTTTTTCAAGGGGGTAGGGATTTGAACGCATTTCCTTTACTTCTCGATGTATTGTCGATGCCTCAATGAATTGTACATTCCTTGGACAATAAAAATGGAACCAATAATAAGAAAGGCCAGACTGACAGGGCTTATAACCCCAATGGACATGATTGGGTAACAAAAACAGTACGTCGCCTGGCTTTACTTCATATTGCTCGCTTTCCTGTGCTATATAAAGAGTTTCATCCACACCGACAATGGCGACATAGCTATCCAAATTGCGTTTCGAGTGAACCCACTCTCTATTCGATACGAACTGGCCGGCGGAAATAAATTCGAGCGGAACATCGGTATTTGTCTTAAAATAATACATCCATCTCACTCCCTTGTCCTTAGATTATTTATTATTTTACTTTATAACTCGCATGACAGTTGGAGAAATCAGCAGATAAATAGTCGGTTTTGTCTACCTAATATGCTTTGCAGCTACCGTCTTTTCTACTGCTGCTTGCTATAATTAAGAAGTCAACCCGTTTTAGAAAGAGAAGCCGTAAAACGTCAACGAGATTCTATGCATGTAAAAATTCTACGTAGAATGGTGTGTCCTCTCATGGACTGTCGGCAAACGAGATTGTAAAAAATGATGAGGTGGGGATTTTTTATGCCGAATACGTTTGACCCTAATATTAAACATGTGCGAGTAGACGATCAGTTTTGGAGAACGTATATGGATGTAATCGAGATGAGGTGATTCCTTATCAATGGAGGGCGCTCAATGATCAAATTCCGGACGCAGCCCCAAGCCACGCGATTAAAAATTTTAAAATTGCTGCTGGAGAAGAGACCGGTGACTTTCACGGCTTTGTCTTCCAAGACAGCGACGTAGCAAAGTGGCTGGAGGCAGTGGCGTACAGTCTGGCAAATGACCCCGATGAGCAGTTGGAAAAAAACGGCTGATGCTGTTATTGATTTAATCGGTAGAGCCCAGCAAAATGATGGCTATATTAATACCTTTTTCACCGTGAAAGAACCGGAAAATCGATGGACAAATTTGCGCGATCAGCATGAGCTCTACTGCGCCGGTCATTTAATCGAGGCGGCTGTTGCCTATTATCAAGTAACAGGAAAGCGAAAATTCCTAGAGATCGTGTCTGCGTTTGCCGACTATATCGCCAGCGTATTCGGAACAGGTGAAGGGCAGCTGCAAGGCTATGACGGCCATCAGGAAATCGAGCTGGCTTTAGTTAAGCTTTATCGCGTCACTGGCAAAGAGGCCTATTTGAGCTTAAGCCAATTCTTTATCGATGAACGTGGGAAACAGCCCCATTTCTTCGACGGCGAAAAGAAAAAGAGGGGCGAAGAGAGACCCTCCTGGTGGCGTAATAACAAGCATGGCGTCTACAGCTACCATCAAGCCCATCAGCACGTTCGGGCTCAGGAGGAAGCGGTAGGTCACTCTGTGCGTGCCGTCTATATGTACTCAGCAATGGCCGATCTAGCTGCCGAAACCGATGACCATTTGCTGAAGGCCGCTTGCGAAAGGCTTTGGCAAAACGTGACGAAACGGCAAATGTACATTACAGGGGGAATCGGCTCGAGCGAATACGGCGAAGCGTTTACATTCGATTACGACTTGCCAAACGACACGTGCTATACGGAAACCTGTGCCTCAATCGGACTCGTTTTTTGGGCAAGACGAATGCTGCAGCTTGAAGCAAGGAGCGACTATGCTGATGTGATGGAGCGGGCACTCTACAACGGAACAATTAGCGGAATGGATCTCGACGGTAAACGATTCTTTTACGTTAATCCGTTAGAGGTTTGGCCACAGTCCTGCGAAATCCGGAATGACAAGAAGCATGTCAAGCCGGAACGTCAGAAATGGTTTAGCTGTGCCTGCTGCCCCCCTAATCTGGCCAGGCTGATTAGTTCCATCGGCCATTATATTTATTCGGCCGACGAACATCAGGCGTTTGTTCATCTTTATATCGGCAATGAATCAGAGCTAACAATTGGTAATACTTTAGTAAAATTAAAGCAGACAACCAATTATCCTTGGAACGGCGATATTACGTTAGACGTTCTTTTAGAAACAGCGAGCGAATTTACGCTGGCGTTAAGGGTACCTGGCTGGTGTTCGCAAGCGACGCTAACGATTAATGATGAGCCAATATCTATTGAAAAGCTTAGCAAGCAAGGCTATGTTTACTTGACTCGTAAATGGAAAGACGGGGATCGGATCAAATGGCATTTTACTATGGAGGTTCAGCGAATGAAGGCGAATCCAAACGTGCGTACAAATGCCAATCGAGTCGCCCTGCAGCGCGGTCCGATCGTCTACTGCTTGGAGGAGACAGACAATGGAGCAGGTTTACCGAATATTAGCCTGCCAACACGGGCAAATCTGCGAGCTGAGTTCGCCACTGACCTGCTCGGTGGTGTCGTTACTATCAAAGGCGATGCATTACGAGCCGATGAAGCGCGATGGTCCGAGAAGCTCTATCAACCAGCTCCAGCCAACAAGGTAAAAACCGAGGTGACAGCTATTCCTTATTACGCTTGGTGTAACCGTGAGCCTGGCGAAATGCTCGTCTGGATTCATGAAACAGGGATCTGATAGCCTTTTTGAACGGTTTATATCACAATAATAAAAAGGGACGATCTGCACGATGATGGGTGCTCTTCTAATCGGTTGGTGCCTAGAGCAAATGCATTCGAATAGGAATGAGTCATGAGTCTGGCCCAACCGGAAAGCACCCCCGCTAAGCAGAAGCATTGCCCCTTTTGCTGCAAAGGCTCCTCTCCCCACTTTCAGCTACTTTTCAAATCATTATGAAGGAGGCGCATTATGTTTTATGTTAACGCAAGAGCGATGATAGAAAAAAAAGGAGAAGGCATCGTCTCTCATTTTGCTGCAGACTAGAAACAAACCGAATGAACCTCTACGTTTAGAACTGCCCGGTGGTTGTATAGAAGAGTATGAATCAATTGTAGCGGCCTTAAAGAGAGAGGTAAAAGAGGAAACAGGATTAAACCTGACCGAAATAGAAGGAGAAGAAAGCGCGCTCAGTACATATGGAATGGATCCGGACTTTGTCGTAGAGTGTATTAAGCCATTTGCAGCATACCAGACAGTCAAAGGCCCGATAGATTCCATGGGACTCTATTTCCGTTGCAAGGCAGAGGGTCAACTAGTGAAAAGCGGTGACGGTACTAAGGATATTCGATGGATCGAAATTAGTGAACTAGCTAACATGATGCTCGATGACCCGCTTCAATTTTCGAATGTCGATCGGGCTGGAATCCTTTTTTTATTTAAAAGAAATGGGTTATCGGATCGACAACTAAAAAACCGCAGGACGATCCTTGCGGTTTTTTTGCCCGTTGAATGCTTTTCGACACTTTTATAGTAGCTGGCACTATTAGTCGAACTTCCTTTTCATCGAATCCATCAGACTATAACAATTGTACAATAATTAGCTACGATTTCAGCCAATCCAGTGTAAACGTTCCGAATTGAATATCCATGTTGTTCCAGTCTGAGTGATCGTAAATACGTTCGAATAGGATGCCGATTGCCCCGTTCGTTAACACCGTCAAACAGGAATAACCGTAATGTCCTTCCTCAATGACTTTACTGTACGGCCACGTCTTACCCCCGTCCTCACTCAGGCGGACCGTACCTCGAACCCTTTTCTTCTCATCATTCGGATTCGCAAATAACACACGCGTTTTTCCATCACCTTGATCTGGATAAACGATAACAGTGGATTGACAAATCGGATCAACTAGCTCCCGCTCGAAGGTTACATCGCCCCATGTCTCGCATCCATCCGTACTGCACGTCATGGCGGTCCTTTGCAAGCCGTAATGATTTCTGAGAAAATATTTTAGCTCGCCTGTCGGTAATTCGATCACCTGCGATTCTGTCAAGTAGTGCTTCCCTTCAGAAATTGTCTTCGCTGACAAAACGTCACCGTCCAGCTTCCTCCCATCGTTCGGCGATTCCCCTCGCTTCCATGTCACGCCATGATCATCGCTGTACACGCAAGCACATGATAAATGCCCCGCTGCATTGGAAAAGTAAATTGGAAATAACAGACGCCCTTTTTTTTCGCCGTGCTTTAATTGAAGGCCACGGCCAGGGCCGGCTCCGATAAAGCGCATCCAGTCCTCTTTCACCATTTCATTCAGGTCTCTTGGCTTCGACCACGTTTGCCCGTCATCATTGCTTTCGATAATTTGTAAAAACGACGTTCGTGCTTCTAGCAAGCTTTCATTAGGATCGACGCCTTTTTTATAATAAATATTTCCTTGAGGCTCACCGTCATTGAACACGAAGCCTTTCGCATCGATATGATAGTTTGTTTGATTTCCTCTTGCATCAATCACTTCGCCGCCTTTCTCTAGTAAAAACAAATGACCGTCGCGATCATAAAGCTTCCTGCGCCCTTCAGCATCAAAACCAATCCCAGGCTCACTTTGCCATAGACCGATCCCACCTGGCGTGTGACAGTAAATTATAAATATAGTCTCTGTTTCTTCGTCCTGTAACAGCGCCGTATCGATCGCTGCAGCGCCGTCCAATCCTTCACCAGCAAATGACACTAACTTCTGCACCGGGCCCCAAGTTTTTCCATTATCCTCGCTTCTTCGAATAGTCGTATCAATTTGGTTCGGATTGTCTGTTTGATCCGCGATCCGAGCATCGATTCCAGCAATAATCGTTCCTTTGACCGTCGTAATCATAGACGGAATTCGATAAGCCTTCGACCCGGCGTAATTCGGATAAAAAAATTGCTTGCGTTTCAATCGTTGGCATGTCATCCGCTCCTTATTGAGAATATCTTGCCATAAAGCCTTGATACATCTATTAAAGCTCCCTCTACTACCCTTACTTCAAAAGTTGTTTTGTCCTAGCTTCCTTTCAACATCATCGTCTATTTGCGGAATATATTATATTATGGTCTTACCACTTATTGAAAAACATTTCATATACGGCAGTTGCCAAGCTATCCTTTTGATAAAGCACGTCGCAAAAGATAACGAGTCCGTAAATGCAATTTCTATCTTTTTTTTCGTTAGTCGCCTAGTTGCAGTTCCGTATGTTATTTATTAACCAGTTATTCGTAAGCAAGTTTGTTCTTACTGCCCCAGATATACACGCGTTGCTTCGTTACATTTCCTATTATTCGCTTCACCCGGTTAGCAGAGCCTCCCCTTCAGCTATCGCTTTTTTTCTACTGTCATAGCTCAGACCTTTTCATTAACGGGCGTCCGGCTTCGTTTTCTCATAGACGCGAACATAGTCTACGATTAGCTGCGCTGGCAAGGTTGCCTTGCTAATATCTCCACCCCATGAGCCTACTTCTGCGGTGACTTTTATATACGATGGTACTTGAGAAACCCCACCGGCAGACGTGCGCCAAGTTTCTTGTCCATCGACATAAAAAACGTATTCGTGTTCATTCCATTCTAACGCGAAAGTATGAAAGCCATCGTATACTCCTGGTATATGAACCTCTTTTCCTGCACTTTTATGTTCTGGCCCGTACCCGTCCCAGTGTAAGGCGTGCTGAATCTTGCTCTGCTTTGCGAAGGGGGTTTCGACAATATCAATTTCTGTTCCATCTCTTCCCTCATCCCCAACATCGTGCACGGAGTCCGCATTAACCAAAAGGCGGTCCAGAAGCCTTCTTCCTTTGGTAGCTGGGCACGCATCTCATAGTAACCGAATGCTTGCTCAAATATGTCTTTAGAGCGAATCGCTCCTGAATAATAGCTGCCGTCTCTTTCACTTATTTGAATAATTAAATGACCGGCTCCGTCCAGAAAGGTCTTCCTGATTCGACCATTGACCATCGTGCCGTTCCCATTCGGGAGCATGGGCCCATTTAGTTGGATCGAGCTGCTCCCCTTCAAATGTATCCTCAAACGTCAATGTCCAGCCTTCCTTTTCGTTACTCGCCTTCGAATTTGTCAATTTAGTCTCCTCCTTCTTGCCTCCAGATTCGTTAAATGCACCGGCTGTATTTGCTTCATCCTTCGTACAAGCCGCCATAATGACAAGTAATAAAGCACGGCCATTTTTGGATCGGCATCTTCCTCATCGCTCTCATTATCCAGTTGGAATTTCTTTTAAAAAAAACCTAAACTGCACTAGAAATATGCAGTTTAGGTAGCTTTTACAAAACAAACTTTTATTCCACCAGCCCGGTACGCTCAACACTTTCAACAAACCAGCGCTGCGCAAAGAAAAAGATGAGCAATGGTGGCAGTAAAGCAAGAAAGCTCGCTGCCATCTTAATGGCTTCAGCCGTATATTCTGGAATTTGAGCAGACTCAACAAAGCTCGAAATGCTCGTATCAAGCCGTAGCATCTCCATGGCAATCGGTACTTCCGTCGCCGCCGTTAGGAACATCCGCGGATAATACGTATCATTCCACGTCCAAACGAAGGAGAACAAAAACACAACTAATATCGCTGGCTTAGCTAGCGGAAACATAACTTTCCAATAAAACTTAAAGGCGTTGGCGCCGTCAATTCTTGCCGCCTCCTCCAGCTCTTTCGGTTGGGTCATAAAAAAATTGCCGATAAATAATGACAAACAATGAACCTTTGACCCCAAAGCCTAAAATCGAGGGAATCACTAGCGTTATGAGTGAATTTTGTAATCCCAGATTCGTGTAAGCAATAATGGTCGGCAAAATAATGACCTGCGGTGGAATGATGAAGGCTAGCAGCAATAAGCCAAAGACAACCTTCTTAAACGGAAAATCGAGACGTGCCATAGCGTATCCGGCAAAGCCACACGAAATGCAATGGAATACGGATACTAACAATGTGACGATGATACTAATCGTGAATGCCTGTGGATATTTCAACAAGCTCCACGCGGTCGATAAATGATCGAGATAAAGGCTCGAGGGAATCCACGTGACTGTCGGGTCAATCAGATCCCTCGGACTCATCACCATCTTTGAAATCATTGATAAAATTGGATTCAAGTAAATATAGGAAGTCGCGATGAAAATGGTATACATAAACAATTTGAAGATTAAGCCATCATTCACTTCTCTTCCTAAAACAGTATACTGTACTTTCTTCGTTTGCCGCTTCAAAAAAAGAACGATTATTCGGATTTAGTCTGTTTCGGATCGTTTCAATTTTGGCATTCAATATTCATCCCTCCTATCTCCTCACGTTGCGTTGCGCGTCCGATTTAGTCTCATGTAAATCAACATGACGATGCTTAAAAAGATAACAATAATCATGAAGTAAATCCATGCCAATGCGCTATCATACCCGTAATTTCCTTCACCGATTAACTGTATGACCGGGTTGAACGGGAAGGTAAACATGTCGACTACCGTATAGATCAGGTTTAGTAAAATAAACGGAGCCATCGCTGGCAGCGTAATTTTCCAGAACACTTCCCATGGAGAGGCTCCATCAATCCGCGCTGCCTCATAGGCAGAGGCTGAAATCGTTTGGCGCCCCGCTAAAAAGATAAGAATTTGCACACCCGAGTACCAGAGAACAAGAACGAAGCGGTTCAAGACTTGCATCACCGGCTCCCCCCAGGCACTGTCCCCTAAAAAGGCATCTAAATACTCTCCCAAGCCGAAGCGCTCAAGAAAGCCGAGACTTCCTTCTCCTTGCGTAACGAACTCCGTCAATAGATATCCCGTCGTAAAAATGACCGGCAGGAAGAATATCGCTCGGAACAGGAAGCGCCCGCGCAGCTTCTGATTAAGTAAAACCGCAATGAGAAGCGAGAAGACGAGAATGACCGGTACCATTATAATGACTTCCTGAAAATAAGGGATTAATTCATCCTGGAGAGTCGAGCTTTGAAACAGTATTTCTCTGAAGTAATCAAACCCGATAAACTCGTAGTCCATTCTCGTCGGAAGAATTCTGACCGTATGGAAGCTCATATAAAGAGAAAAAAGGAGCGGGAATGCTAAAAATATAGTAAACCCGAGTAACCAGGGGGCAATAAACAATGACCCTTCGATGTACCGTAACGTTTTTCCGCTGAGTCTCCGTTTTTTTCTTTTTCATGTCATTTGCCCCCTCTAACCACTGTGAAGTCATGGGCTTCTACGTTGATTCCATCTTCAGAGTATGGTCTTCCATTGTAATTAACGATTATTCGTTTCCCGTCCTCATACGTTGTTTCAAATACTCCTGATGCTAGTTGATGGTGGTCAACGATAAATTGATCTTGAACGTCGCCAAGGGCTTCATTATAACGCTCATACTGCGCAACAATTTCCGCTGCCCAATCCTTATAATACGTACTATAAAATTGTCTTAACGTTCTCGATTTAAGTAACTCTTGACTTTCGGCGTAGGAGACGAGGAACGATGGTTCCGCTCCGTACTCAATACCGTTCAAGAAATTTTTCGTATAATCCCCACTCATGTTCGCGTATTCAAACGAATAAGAAACGAGACCGTGCAAGGCGATTTGTGCAAAAGGTACTGTCTGATCGACGAACATATCGTACGAATAACTATTCGACAGCTCATGCATATGCTCAATGTACTTCAACGTATAAAAGTTTCCTGAGGATGCATGGACGCCTCCTAATACGTCTTTTGTTTCCTCTAGCACGCCTTCTTGAATATCCCTCGTTTCCCATCTTGAGGCCGCATGACGATCGTTAAAGTCCGTATTTAAATACGTACCAATCGCTTCACCGAACACCATTCCATCAACCCAAGAGCTTCGGCTCTATCCAAATCGCGGTTGATTACGTTTTGCATGAACCGCGGGCTGACAAATGTATAGTCTCCGCTCCAATCTCTGAATTCGATAATATCGTTACCGAGTCCACGAAGCCCGTCACGAGTTCTTCTAAATCCGTCTCGACCCGTACTGTTGTATGAATACGAACGACCATCCAAATAAACGGAAAATCCTTTGGACTGTGCGAATTCGATGAACTCTTCCATGCCGTTGTTTCCACCGAGCTTTCTGCTGACCGGGAAATTTCCGCCGTAATTACTGAAGCCGCCTCTTTGCCAGCCTAAGTATTGAATCGCCATGTTATTGACGCCGAGACCGCTCAATTCATCGACAATCTCCGTAGCTTCCTCTGTTGTCGTCAATGAAAGGTACGTATCCCACAGAAAACCATCTTCGGTGCCACCACCGAGTAAGCTTAAATGAAGCGCAAGGTGGTCTTCCTCAACATTCCTTCGTTCGAGACCTTGTTCATCCATCAAGTATTGTCTATACCGCTGCGCCATATCAACATAGCCAGGGTCCTCCCCATCGAGGAGATAGTAGCGTGTCGTTCGATCCGTTCCGGCAAGGTTTCGGCTATACGTAAAGAACCCTTCTCTTTGGTCAGTAGTCGTCGGCTGGAAAAACTTAAAGCGAAATAAATGTTCGGCCGTCACCCAATTGTATTGACTTAATGATTGAGATGGAGAAGCCGTAATATTTGCATACGGAGCACCTTCCTCTATCACTCCGAGAAAAGCATTTTCACCCGACTTGATTCCAAAAATCGGCATTTTAACAGGGCTACGCGTCGAAAGATCCTGCCTCATACTGTAAGAATAATCATCACCGTATACCCTTTCACTGTAAAAGCTAGAAGTACTGGCGCGGTTATTTTTAAATTCAACTAATGCCCCCGGGCCGTCTGGTAAGAGCAAGTATCCATTGCCTTCATCGGACGTATCCGCCCCTAGGAAAGGGAATAAGCTTAAGGAGACAAGGCGTGCCATAGGATCAGACCCGGTGTTTTCCTCTTCCCCTTCCTCCCCTTCTTCTGGCATTTGCTTCTCATCAATGATGTCGTCACCGACGATTGTCGCTTCTACAAAATCCTCATGAAGGAGTACTTCTACAGGAATGATAAATCCTAACGCCGGTAGCTCATACGTAATTTTAAACCCGTTATCGAGCACTTCAAATTCTGCGATTTCACCTTGCTGGTTAAAGAAATTGGACTGCTTTGGCAAGTCGCGCCGGACATTGAATTCAACGTACCGAAACATAAACGGAGCCCGCAAATGAACGTTCCAAGCATCTGATGCTCCTTCCTCTCGCCAAGTATCAGGATCAGGATATGAGCGTAGCAGCTTACCCGACTGTTTATTTTCAACGATGAAGTGCCCTGTGTCGCGATCGGCCTTCAAAATAAACATTGCATTCTCCGCGACTTGCTCCAGCTCACTTTCATCTGGAAAAGGAGGGAGTTCGCCAATGACCTCCTCTTCCTCGACAGCATCTCCTCCGCCAACAGCTTCCGTTTGCTCGGTAGCTTCTTCCTGCTCGTCACCGTCATCATCATCCGCATGGACATAAGTGAAAAGTGTGATGAAAGAGAACAGACAAGCTAGAATAATCACCGCAAATGGTTTGTGAACACGTGTCTGCATTAGCATTACATCGTCACCTCCTGATAGATCGTATAGAGAAAGTTAAAGGTTTCACTCGACAGACCTACGATAATGAAAGCCAATACCCACATCATCACCATCGAGAAGAAGGTTAACAGGATGCTGACGACCGCCTCACCGACACGGTAATTTTGCAACGCCTGAATCATCCAGAAAAACAAAGCTGCACTCCATAGGATCATCAAGAACTCAAAAAACTCATAAATTGCCAGCTCGCTTAAGGTCATCACATTCGAGAATAAAGCTAACGGCAAGCCGAGCAAGACGACCGGGAACAATGCATAGGAGCTTCCGACGAAAATATCCTTAAACCGTGCTTCCCCTTGCTTTATCGAGCCGATCAAGTAATGGCAGATGACAAAGGAAACCCAGACGACCGCTCCTATCGAGAGAATCGAACCGACATTGACTTGTCCGGGAGGAACCGGATTGAAGGCAAAACCGGTCAAAAACACCTTTGCCAGTACGATAGTAATGACTAAAGCGAGTATAATAAAGGCACTTAAATAGCCGCCTTTATTCATAAACCTTAAATCGGTAAATCCATCAAGCGGATGCTTTAAATTGACAAAGGCCTGTTTTAATTGCTCCAGCAGCCATATTCGCTTTCTCTCGTCCTTTTCCTTTTTAGAGGAGCGGAAAGAAAATTTAAGCCTTTTCCTCATTTTCGCTCCGATCAGGAGACCAACGGCAAGTATAACCATTGTATTGGCCATAAAGGCAAAGTTCTTCTGGAACCACTCAAGCCGCACCTGCCAAAAAGCATCGGAATAGCCTACGGCATCTCCTGCCAAACGATATAGCTCTAAGGCTTCCTCATAATTTTCCCGATAAAAGGCCGCTCTGGCCAGTCCTGCGTAGGCCGGCGTAAAGTGGGCATTCAGCTTGACGATATACTCCCAATATTGCTCACTCTCCTCGTATCTTCCATCCCGCGTCATAATGTACGCTTGATGAACCGCTGTCCCAAACTCAGTCGGTTCTAGGACTTGAGCAAAGTTTAACGCATCGTCAAGAATGAAGATTTCATTTTTCGAATTCGTATCGACGGCAACCGGACTTTGGTTAATCCCCATTTGAGGAGTACCGACAGATACACGTCCGGTCCATAGAAACAGTAAATTACCATTCATATCATACTGAGAAACGCTATTTCTCGCTTTATCAACAACTGTCACATTTCCGTTCTCATCTACGCTCGCATCGGTGAGCTGCGCTTCAACAGGCTCGCTTGAAGCGGTCGAACTGACAAATCGATCGCCGATTTCTTCACCGAATGATAAGTCTTGCCACTGATTTTCTCCACGGACATTCAGTTTTTTAATTTGCTCCTTATTTGAGCCAGATACGGTATAAATAAAGCCATTATCGTCGATGTCAAGGCTCCGGATTGGAGTTGGAAGCAGTCGAACTTGTCTGCTTAATTGCTCCTCTGTGTAAAAAAATACGCCGAACTCGGTCCATAATCGACACTTCCGTTGAGTTCGTTCCGTAAAAGCCGTAAAAATTGGCCTCATTATCGAATTGAACAACTCCCTGGAATGTTCCTCGTGAAACAACGTACACAAAACCTCTTCGATCGACCACCATATTCGTCGGCTCAAACACGAACGAATCGCTAATCAAATCAGATTGCGGATTAGAGAATTCCTGCAGGAGCTCGCCGTCTTGACTTAGACGAATAACCCGATTATTTCCGCTGTCGGCGACATAAATATCTCCTTTTTCGCTAACAAACAAACCACTTGGCTGATTAAGCGGACTATCAGGAACGGTAATGACTTGTACAAGTTCTTCATTTTCGTCAAAATGAACAATCCGGTTATTCCCCGTGTCAGCAATATAAATATGATCGCGCTGATCAATGAACAGATCCTGCGGTTTGTTTAACGGAGAGTATAGTTCATCTCCGTTTTCATCTTCGATATAAATATCTCGGCCGACAACCTTCGCCGGAGCATACGCAGGCTGTGAAAAGATCGTCCGCCCAAAGCTGTCTTGCGTAAACGTTCGATACGGAACTTCAGCACCGGCTGCAATGGGAAATGCCGTCATTACTGTTAAGAGACAGACCACTGCGAGTAGTACTCTCTTCATCATCAACTTATAGCAATACACATCCAAACCTCCTTTCTTTTCTTGTTACTTGATTCCTGAGTGGGCCATCGTCTTAATGACTTTACCTTGAAAGAACAAGAAAATAATTAGTTGCGGAAGAAACATAATTAATGCTCCCGCGGCAGCAGCTCCTTGCCTAGCAACGGAATTGGCTAGGTTTGCTGTTAATGTCGACATGTAAAACGGTAAGGTTTTCATCGATTCATCCTGCATATACATTTGCGATGTTGCCGCATTACTCCATGCACCTTGGAAGGCAAGAATCGTAATCGTAGCTACGGCTGGCATAACGATCGGTACGACCACTTTCATAAAAATGCCCAACTCCGTCGCTCCATCAATCTTCGCCGCCTCCAATATTTCATCTGGCACTTGATCCATGAATTGTTTCATTAAAAACACACCGACAGGCATGGCAATGACTGGAAGCACATGACCAAGATACGTATTAAAAATACCTAAACTTTGTACAACCACATAACTCGGAATTTGAATAACCGTCGGCACGATCAAAATAGAGATCATAATTAATGAGAAAACTAGTTTTGACCCTGGGAACTTATGCTTTGAAAGCGGGTAAGCACACAGCGCACCAGTGATAACCATCCCTGCTGTCGTAATCAATGTGACAACGATACTGTTGAACAAGTAGCGGGATACTGGGACGAACGTACTTTGCGTTAACGACATTAGTTCGACGAAGTTCTGCCACGTCGGATCCCTTACGATAAAGGTCGGTGGAAAGAGAAAGAGCTCGTGCAGCGGCTTGAACGCATGGTTAAAAATATAAACCAGCGGCAGAAGCATAAAAACGGCCATAATCGTGAGAAAAAAATAAGATGATCCACTGGGTGATATCCAAATTTCTCATATCGCGCCAAAAGCCAATCCATGTCCACTTCAATGTTTTTCGTAACTGCTTAAGTTTTTCCGCCAGCTTCTGCATCATTCATCCTCCTTTTCGCCCAATACCATGAAGAAAATCCGACTTAAAAGAAACATCATGATGAGCAATGCCACTGAAACTGCGCTGGCATATCCCAACTCAAAGCGAATAAACCCGTAATCCTCAATATGAGTGACCATTACTTGACCAGCATAGTTAGGCGTGGGGTTTTCTCCCGCTAACTGCACACCGATTTCCCCTGATTGCAAGGTGTGAACGATAGCCATTACGGCCGCGAACAACATTTGCGGTTTCATCATCGGTATGGTGATATACCAAATTTCCTGCAATCGAGTGGAAATACCGTCAATCCGGCCTGCTTCATACAAGGATTTATCTACATTCAAAACACCGGCGAGTAGAGCCAGAAAGCCAATACCCATACTGGACCATATCGAGACTAGAATCATAATGTTCAAGAGCCAGTCTTGATCCAATAAAAAGATAATCGGTTCGTTAATAAATCCGGCTTGTAAAAGGAAGCTGTTAATATACCCGGTCCGGTCCCCGGTAAACATTACTTGCCAAACGACGGCCATAGCAACACCTGCCGTCAGTGACGGAGCATACATAGCAAGTGCATAGCCCATCCTTAAGGTTTGTGGCAATTGGGCGATAAACCAGGCAAGCAAAAACGCCAGTACATAGCCTACAGGGCCAACAAACAAGGCAAACTTAAAAGTGTTCGGCAATACGTTCTGTAAAAAGACGATATCTTGTGAAAACATGTTCTGGTAATTGAGCCACCCAATCCAAGTAGGGAACTCAATTGAGTTGAAGTAGGTTAGACTTAAAACTACCCCTGCAGCAACTGGAATCAAGGTGAACACGAAAAACATCACGAAAAAAAGGTGCGATAAAAATATAGGACAAGCGTTTTTTCCACATTTCAGCGAGAAGTTTTTTTAAATTTCTTCCCGAAGCCTTGCTTGGGCTTCCCAAGGCCAGTGGAAATCTGACCTTGGGCTGTTTCGGCTTGCACTTTATTCGACATACGGTTCCACCCCTTTCCAAGGCTCTGTTATTTGGGGAAGATCCAGCGTATTGACGATACTGCCGCCCTCATCAATAATTCCAAACTCTTCCTGCTTCCGCCTCATCTCACGGTTGATCTCTTTAATTGCTTCCTCTAGCTCGATTCGCGGATTCTCATCGTTAATGACGACATTGTTCCAAGCAAAGTCAAGCTGACGCGTCGTCATATAACCACCCGGAACATTCGGTACATCCTTCACCCAGCGCCATTGATCCAAAAGGGCTTGCAGATCGTTTTGCCGCCATGGCATACGTGAAAATGCTTCGATATTAGCGGAGTTCCAGCGAAAAGTTTCGCCGCGGAATTGTTCAAGATTAATTCCATACTCCGTTTGAATTTCCGCAGAGGTGTACCATTTGATAAACTCCCAAGCGACGTCCTGCTTTTCGGGAGGCGTATCGTTAAACATCATGACACTTGTCGTTCCCATCCCTGTGCCCCCTGCCCAGCGCTCAATATCACCACTATCACCGGGTCTTCCTGGAATCGGGGCAATTCCCCAAACATTGAGAATTTCTGGCGCCGCCACTAACAGTTGCATATATTGGTTAAAGTCAGAAATGCCGACCGGCATCGTTCCTCGTCTGAACTGTTGATAGAAGCTGGCTACCTGTCGATCCATTCCGTGCAAGTTAAACAGATCTGTCCACTCATTAAAGGCTCTGAACCTTCTGGCTTATTCAGTCCAGTAGAAAGTCCGTCTTCCGTGTACAAATCGACACCATTCTGGAACAGCATATAGGAAAAGTCTTTCGGATCAGCGTAAAAATTGTATTGATTTTGCAATAAAGTTGGGACCATATCATAGACGTCCTGCCATGTCTGAGGCGCATCGAGCCCTAACTGTGCCAAAATGTCTTTACGGTAAAACATGACCCTGAAATTAATCGTCTCAGGAACACCGTAATAACCACCGTCGTAATAATACGGATACAATGCTCCTGGCGCATACTGCGACAGAACCTCATCCGCTCCCGGCATTTCGGATATATCCTTGGCTGCTCCCCGTAAAGCCATCTCAAATGGCATACCACTCGGGATCCCCATTGCGAGATCAGGCATAATACCAGCAGCCTTCGCCATAATTAGCAGGTTTTGATCCTGGATAACATTGACGTTAACTTTAATTCCGTATTCCGGTGTAAAACGCTGGTCAGCCAACTGCTGTAGTTCCTCTGCGTAGTCTCGCCCCCACATCATCCAAACGTTCAGCTCATCATCCTTTTGGCTACGTAACTGGTTTGTGTTCGTAAAGGAATAGATCAGTCCGGAGAACGTGCTTCCGAGCCGCTCAAACATGTTCGCTGTCATTCTTGGAAATTCTTGATCAACTGGTGCGGCATAAACTTTGTCAAGCTGAAGCGGCCCGTTCATCAAATCCTGACGCTGCGTTTCCAAGCGTTCCTCAAGTGAGCCGATCATGATTTGGTTGCTCGGAATTTCATTAGGCTTTCTAAGCAATCGATCAATGTCTTCAGCACTCGACTCAAACGACTGTGAAACATTACTCGTCATGCGATTGATATCGATCATTTGCTGGGCCATGGCCTTATATTTAGCGGACAACGTTTCAAACCGTTCGATCACACCCGGCAATTCTTCATTCACATTCCACACACGAAACTCATCATTTCGATCCCCTGTTGCAATACGTAGCTTTTGTAGTAAGCTGCGAATTTCTAAGGAAACTTCATCAATATCAATTAACAGCGGAACGAAAGGCTCGTAGGTCGCTTCCAGTTTGATTGTGTTTTTCCCTTTTTCCAAATAAAATTCATACGCCGTTCCTTCTTCGTCGGCTAAAGTTACTTCCTGCCATCTCGAAGCGTACGGAATTTGGTAATTGATCAAATCGTCAAACGGAACCTCACCATTAATGAAAACGCTTCGATAAACCGCTAAATTTGTTCTAAAGTTTTGTAAAGCTCTGAATGAAATTTTATACAACCCGTCTTCAGGCACATCAAATTCCCAAGTAACCGCCTGACCACCCTCGAACCAGCTTTCTCCACCAAGCGTGTTAAATAAAATACGCTCTAACGATTTAGGCGTCGTCAGCGCATCGCGATCATACTGTACTTGAATTGATGTCGAGTTTTTTTGCGTAAATTCTTCCGCTTCAAGCTCGATCGTCTCTTCTGCTGGTGAAGCATCTGAAGGGTATTGCTGCCTTGCCTCCTCATAGGAAGGAATTTCTGTCTTTGGCCTAATCGTAAACGTATTAAGGGCGACCGGTTGCATCAAGGACTGAATTCGAATCGTATTCTTCCCTTCTTCCAGATGCCAGAGAAGTGGTTCCACATAGGAACCCCCGGAATGGCGCAAGGCCTCAGTCTCCCATTCGGTCAGTTCATCGATCAAGGAACGTATTTGATTCCCTTCGTCATCAAATTGATCATCCTGATCCCTAAAAGCTCTTCGTAAAGACATGGATCGCGCCTCACGAAAAGGATAGCCTCCATTGACTTCAGCTGTAATAATGGCTGCTGTTCGACTCCCACCATCGTCTTGCATAAATGGTAAGTTCTCAACGGTTATTTCGTATAATCCTTCCCTCGGGACCTCCACTTCATATTCGACCCAGCCGTTTTGCTCTGGCCAAAGAAGGACATCGTCTTTTCCTCCATAGGCTCCGATCGAGACTTCTGCATCATCTGATGTCCTAACAAAATCACTCGCCTGAAAAGCTACCGAATCTGTCCCTAGTGGAATCCCTGCATCCTCCCATTCTTGCAGGACATCATAGTAATAGTCCTCCAGTTCAAGATCGGATTCACTAAAAGATAGCTGGTTCTCTTCAGTATTTTCCTCATCCGATGATTGATCGGTTTCCGCATACACTGCATGACTCGACATAAAAGGAGTGACAAATGGGCCTCCGACCAGAACCACTGAAAGAAAAATGATTAATAGCCGGCGACTGAGTCGTTTGTTTTTGCTATTTTCCATCATTTCCCCTCCCAAATTATTCTATCAATAGCTTTCGGTCGTTTTTGGTAAAAAACAGTGCTTTGTTCATATCTAAAGCCACTGTTACTTCCATGCCTTCGTCAAAATGGTGCCGCGGATGAGCACGGACTACAAATGTTTCACTAAACGGATCGTTGATGTTTGTATCCAAATGATAATAGCGATCTGATCCAACAAATTCATCAAACTTCAACACGCCTTTAATTAAGGAATGTGGATACGTTTCAAACATAATTTCATCAAAACTCGTGTGCTCCGGACGAATGCCCATATATAATTCACGATTGACCAGTCTCTTCTTTCTTAGAAAGTTCGCTTGCTCACCGGTCAAGCGGACAGAAAAAGCCTTTGTATAAAAATGAATATGCCCATCTTGTTCGACGATCGTTCCATCAACAAAATTCATCGGCGGGTTCCCAATAAATTTCGCAACAAACATATTGACCGGCTTGTTGTATACCTGCTCCGGCGTGTCTACCTGCTGGATAACCCCTTTATCCATAACGACGACCCGATCTCCCATCGTCATCGCCTCAACCTGATCATGGGTAACATAAACGGTCGTCACACCGATTCTACGGTGAATACTAATAAACTCCGAACGCATTTGCACCCGCAGTCTCGCATCCAAGTTAGAAAGCGGTTCATCCATCAGAAAGGCTTGCGGACTTCGAACAATCGCCCGTCCCAGCGCAACACGCTGCCTTTGTCCCCCTGACAACTCCCTTGGTTTCCGAGATAAGAAGTTTTCAATTTCCAAGACACGGGCTGCTCGTTTCACAGCCAAATCAATTTCGTGCTTTGGATATTTCCTTAACCTAAGCCCGAAGGCAACGTTTTCATAAACGGTCATATTCGGGTATAAGGCATAGTTTTGAAAAACCATCGAAATATCTCGATCTTTTGGCGGATAATCATTTACAAGAGTGTCTCCGATGAAAATTTCTCCTTCTGAAATATCCTCAAGTCCGGCAACCATCCGCAGGGTCGTTGATTTCCCGCACCCTGATGGCCCAAGGAAGACTAAGAATTCCTTGTCCTTAATATCCAGATTAAAATCCTTTACAGCGTATTCCTTGAACTTGCCGTATTGTTTGGACACATTATTCAGCAATATCCTTGCCAATCAAATCATCCTCCTTCGCACAATAATTTACTCAATTAAAGTCTTTTTCCATTGTAATCAGCTCTATGTGAATATAGTGTGAAAAAAAACGATAATTTCGTGTAAAATTCGACAAAGCCTTGTTATAACATGTATTCACAACTTAATCATAACAAAGCCGTTGTGAATTTCGTGTGAAGATAACCGTGTAACACCCAACGTACAGCTACCACAACATCCAATCGCTCACGCCACCGTTTACAAAAGGATAAAAAAGTACTTAATCTTACACAAGCTTACACAAGACATTGAAAGGGAAAAGCAAACACTTGCCTCTTGCGACATTTACGCCTTTGTTACTTGAAGCTGCCTACTGAGTAAGCTGCAAGTAACCGCATTCAAAATTCTTTGACAATTAAAATGGAGCTTCCCCTAGGCAGACAAATTCCATACCCCTTAACCCCCGGTTGTTTGCCACTTTCTTCTACCAACAAAAGCCACAGTCGTAGTATCTTTTCCAGACTACGGGACAAAATTAATCTTCTTATTTTTATTAGATGCACGTGCCAAAGCAAAAATACGGATTATCTATTGATCTCTTTCAGCCTCTGTGCCTGGACAAGGAAACGCTCCTTCATTTTAGTTGTTATTTTCTCTCGGTATTCATCGTTATAGACGGCGATTGAAGATAGCGCTTACATTTATTTTGCCGATAACATTATAAAGTCACTTTACATTAAATATTAATTTTATTTTTTTCTTCATTAAGAAACTGCCCCTTTTACTTTGCTCAGATTAGAACGAAATTCTCATAAAATGCCTAGGAAGTGTTTCGATACTTCATAGGCATTTTCGAATCAAGCGACTAATTCGGACTTTCACCCTCTTCCCTCAATGTCCACAATGGCACGGAAGGCTCCGGCAACTCGAGAGCATTTACCTGAGCTTTTGCCTCGGCTGAATACGGCATACCCCAGAGCCGGAAAAACTCGAGTAGGTTTTCGCCGCTAACCTTAGCTGACATCGTGACGAAGCGATCTATTTTTTTGCTGATCATTTTCCTTTTCCGGTAATTCCTCCTCCGGTAATTCGCGATACGCGATATGCAAATTCGTAAAGAATTCCCAGCCGTACGCCATCTGTAGCTGCCTAATCATGACTAACCGCTCAAACAAGCCGATTTGATTAAAGTTTTTATTCGCATCGTTGTTATTTAAAAATGCAAAAGCGGCGTCATAGTACGTTTGCCCACTATCATCCTTTGTTAGCAGTCGGGACGGGTTCCCGTAATAATCCTGTATGTAAAGTGAGTAAATATTAACAGAAACCTCGACAATATCGTTCCAAAACCAAGCAACTTGCTGATACTCATGACCCATCTCGTGCCAAAATCCCCACCTTCAAGGGATTGAACTTGAGCGAAGTCAACCGTCTGGGCAGCTGCGGGATAATCGGAATCATAATCGGGTAACCTGCATGCATATATCCCGCACTGATTTGAATATCTGCCGTATAACGGTGTGGGCGGTCAGGACTCCGGTGTGGCAATGACCCGTCCTGAGTAAGTCCGACGAGCTTATTGTACTGTTCAACCATGTCGTCCCACTTTTGCATAACTTGATCGGGTCTATCCAGCTCTTTAATGATTGAAGAAGGAAGCGTGTGAATCACTTGCTCCCCACGGAGCTCTGCCCAAGGCGCTGGGTAATGCTTTATCGTCTCATTCCATTTATCAATATCTGTCTCCCCGAGAATAAAATACGGAGCGCGAATCGCGCCGCTAATCGTTACTGTCTCAGTCTTTGCCTTTTCGCTTCTTGTCGGTATAAGGTAAATCAGACCGCCGAACGGACTACTGATTTGGTTCACACCCGGCTTTAGCGAATCCCTCAAAGCGACAATCGGTGCTCGCTCCCAGCTCAAGAGATGACCGAGCTTATCCGTATGAGCGCCGACCTGTATGTCCAATTGCCCGCTGTTCTCCGGCACTTCAATTGTTATCACACTTCCTGCAGAGGCATACAAGCCGGTGCTTTGCCAAGTATCCGGTGGTACGAGCATCCGCAAATAAGATAGGTCCTCATAATCGAAATTTACGATGACATCCTCACGTTCAACACTTGTGCGTCTTCGGGAACGCTTCCCGGGAAGGTATCGGCATATCGGGATTTTTGCTGCTTCGGCTCGAGCGTCGATCGTTGATTGTCATATAGAAGCAGCGCGCTAGTGTAGGGAAAGCTTTCCTTACTTACAGGTAGTGGTAAATGCGGGACACCGCTTGCTCCTGCAGGAGATCGTTCAGGCGGGGATCATCGGAGCCTTCCGCCTGTTCGAGAGCTGATAGAATCGCCTTCGTTACCTCATTTAGTTTCCGATGTACCTCCTCCTTGTTAGAGGAACCTACGAGCTGTTCGATACTCAGACGCCCCTCCTCCACGGCTTTCGCTGCCGCAATCATTTCGAACAATTGGTCGTTACTCATTTTGTCACGCTCCAGATTCGCTTTCACTATCAAACTCCTCCTTCGTCACAATAAACTGAGAGCCACTTTCCGTTTAGTGTACTAGACGCGATGTGAATTTCGCGTGAAGATTGCGATTTCTAAACAAATCATCTTGACAAAGTAAAAACGAATGAATATTTTTGATATATCAGCTGATTCAGGAATTAACCTGATATATATCCGGATATAAAGGAGAGGGAGGGCTTTGTCTAGACATAAAAACGCCATTATATTTACAAATAAAAAAGCATTTACAGGAAAAAATTGAGGAAGGCGTTTACCAGCCTGAAGATCGCTTACCTTCAGAGGCCGAGCTGGTTAAGCAGTTCAATGTTAGTCGCATTACGGCAAAAAATGCCATATTGCAGCTTGTTAAAGCTGGAGTAGCTTATCGAATCGCTGGTAAAGGAACGTACGTCGAAGATATGAGTGCAGGACGCTCAATTCAGAAAAGCGATCAATCGCAAAGTACGAAAACTATCGGCTTAATTATGCCTGAAGTGATTGAACGGTTTTCGGCTCAAACTTTATCAGCAATTGAAACCGCTCTCTTTACTCATGGCTACCGATTAGTGCTCAGACAATCCCAGCACTCACTCGGGATGGAGGAACAGGCAATCAGGACTATGCTGCAGGATGGTGTACACGGGCTCATCGTTTTCCCTGTCGATAATCAAGTGTATAATGAGGAAATTTTGCGACTTACGCTAGACAATTTCCCATTAGTGCTCATCGATCGCTATTTAAAAGGGATTGAAACGTCTGCCGTTTACTCTGATAACCTTCAGGCCGGCTACGACCTAACAACTTTGCTCTTGTCAAAAAAACACCGAAAAATCGGCGTCATCTCCGCTCCTAATTTTAATACGGTCTCGGTGGAGGAACGAATAAAAGGATATGAGAACGCTCTCACTGAAGCAGGAGTTCCGATCGATCGCTCACTTTGGTTTACCGAAATACTTGTTGACAATCCAGTTGAGCGAGCGACTGCATTTTTGCAAGCGAACCCCGATATGACCGGTTTGTTTGCCATGAATGCCTATGCGGGGCGGATCGCTACCTAGCTGCAAAAAGACTCGGGAAACGAATGCCGGAGGATTTTTCAATCTCATCCTTCGATTTGGAGAATGAACTAGAGCTCTATCCGATCTTCACGGCGAAGCAGGAATCGTATCAAATGGGAGAACGAGCGGTAGAGCTGTTACAGGCACAATTAAACGGGGAGACGTCCGTACAACGGATCGTTTTACCAGTCAAGCTTTGTATTAAAAAAAAGAACAGGAGATCCTTTAAGTAAGAGGGTTTGCTATTCGTATTATTTTAATTAAGGGGGGCTTCTAATTATGAAATGGGTATCAAAAAAAATGGTTTGTCAGCATTGCCTTACTTTTTTCGTTTACTTTTCTAGCCGCATGCTCAGGCGAGGACGCAGCTAGTGAACCGGCGGAAGAAGCAGAGGATCCGGGCGACAGTGAAGAGCAGCCATCAGAACCGATTACACTAAGATGGGCTCATCAATGGGGTGAAGAGCACTTTGAAGATACGATCGGTCAGTATGTTCGAGACGAATTCCCTCATATTACATTCGAGTTCCAAGATGCCGGAACCGATCACATAGAAACATTAGAGGAGCTTTTAGCAGCGAGAGAAAGTCCTGATATTATTACGATGGGGCTTATTACGCATATGAACTTTTTAAACAGACTTGAGCTGTCTTACAATATGAACGATTTAATCGAGGAATTCGAGTATGACTTGGACCGTTTTGAACCGGCTATTATCGACTACATCAGAAACGAAGACGGCGAAATCAAAGCGCTTCCAGCCGGACGCCCAATGTACGCCCTCCACTACAACAAGGATGTTTTTGACACGATCGGCGTCGATTATCCTAAGGATGACATGACTTGGGAAGAAGTCGTGGAATTGGCGGAACAGTTAACGCAAGAAAGGGACGGAACCCAGTACCGTGGTCTCGACTTGGATGTTCCTTACGATGCCTACACACAATTTAGCCAAAACTCCGTAGACCCGGACACGAATGAAGTTCTGATTCAAGAATCTGAGGCATACAGAAGATACTTGGAAATGATTCAAAACGTCACGTCGATTCCTGGTAACTATCCAGACGATGACCCAGGGGGGGTATTGCATAACTGGGGCTCGGAGTTTGCCGAACGTCGAGTAGCGATGTGGACGGGCGGTGCGAATTTCGGATGGCTTGCCGATACGGAAATGAATGTTGATATCGCCACTTACCCGTCGTGGGAAGGGTATGAAGGTATCGGTCCGGCACCGAACGCGAACGCTTACGCGATTACCGCTCCAAGTGAGCATAAAGACGCGGCGTTCGAAGTCCTTGCACACCTTCTCTCAGACGAAGTCCAAATGGAAAAATCGAAGGAAGGTATGGCCTCACCGCTCGCAACCCAGAAATACACGAAGCCTTTTACGCGAACGATCCGGTTGTCTCAGAGAAGAACCTTGCTTCTTTGTTTACGCAAACCCCGGCAACAGGACCTGAGAAATCATCCAGATACGGTGACGGAGTCCTTTGGAATGCGCCGATTGAGTTTGTGAATTCAGGAAAGGATATTAACGAATATTTGCGCATCCTTCAGGAGCAAGCCGAGGAAAACGTCCGCCAGCAAATCGATCGAGAATAAGGAAAGGACAGGAGCCAGGATCAAGGGTGATTCCGGCTCCTGCTTTATGACTCATCGATCAATGGCTTGTGAACGACCTTCTCCAAACGTATGGCATTTAGCCTTAACCCTCTTGAAATCTTCTATAACTTCTCTCTATAGCCGCGGTACCTAATAGCTTAAAGTTTTTAGAGAATAGATGAAGTTCATTAGATCGGGTTAATCCGATCGGTTTGTCCACAAGTCTCTGCACGATTTCATCATCAATCCCTCAACATTGCTGACATCTCGCAATTAATGCTCTTGTAACATCGCTTCTTGTATTTTTACCTCGGACTCCTCTTTTACTTGCTGTAGCAGTGTATTGACGTCAATCCCCTCTTCCGCTAGCCGAGTTAATGCTGCGCCAAGGTCTACGTATCCGTTCCACTTGCTTTGCTGCTCTTTGAACAGTGCCGCATCCAGTGCGAAGTAAGCACTCAAGTTTTTCCCTTCATAATAGTCAACTTCTGCTCCGTATTGCTCAAGTACTGCAGGGTCTGACAAAATCGTTTGCTGAGTCATTGTTTTCGCCATTTCAGTTTGAATTTCGGGTGAGGCGTACTCCATTAAAACCTGAAACGCTTCATCCTTATGCTCACTATAGTTAGCGATCACCATCGGCCAAGCATGGAGATACGGACCTATCGTCGGCTGTTCTTCCCAAACAGGTACTGGAGCAATGTCGATTGACTCCACTTCATGCGGTTCTGCCCCGCCGAAGCCCCACAAAAAGAAATTATTTGTCCTTAAAGCCATGGCAGCGGTTCGTTCTGCGAACGGGCTCCCTTCTTGATCCGGGTCGTGGACACCGGGTATGCTGTAATATTGGTCCATTAATCCGAAGTATTCTCGAAATACAGGGTTCTCGGTGATTAACACATCCCCTGTTTCCGGATCGGTCGCATTGACAGCGAATGCCTGCAAAGGCCACGTTGCCGGTCCACCGTCCAACCCGATGTAGTTTGTGCCATCTCGTTCCCCTGTTAGCTTCCTCGTCAAATCAATTAACTCTTGCCATGTCATCGGCTTTTCCGGGTCAGGATACGGAACGCCAAACAGGTCAAATACATCTTTATTATAGTACAGCCCGAGGAACGAACGGCCGTCCGGAATGCCGATCATCCTCCCCTCACTATCGAGCGAACGAATAAAGCTAATCAGTCCTGGATTGATCGAATCGAGATCAAAATCGTGCTTTTCGATTAGCTCCTCCAGCGGCTCAATGACACCTAGCTCTTGCATCGGAGCGATATCAGATATAATAATATCGGGGTTTTCTCCATTTGCAAAAAGCTCCTGAAGCGATTCGGAGGTTCCTCCATACGGAACTTGCTCAAGCTCAATATGTTCAAGCTTTTCTTCAATCGGGCCAAACCTTCCTTGAAAATAATCCTCTCCAAGAGGTATCGCGATTTTGATCGTGACAGGCTCGGCAGGTGGAGCAGCCACCTCTTGCTCATCATCGGTTTCAGACGAGTCTGGAGGTTCAGTACTGTTGTCGGCATCATTGGAACATGCCGCAATAAGGAATAAGAAAAGAATGAAAAAAAATAAAGCCAACCGTCTAGTTTTTTTTACCATCAATAATACCATCTCCTCTTTTTTGTAATCGCTTATATCTCTAATTTTATGAAGTAGTGTGTGAAATTGGTGTGAATATTTGTACATAATTATTTTTTATTTTCACGTTCCTTACTGAACCTTCGTTCGTGTGAATTTGGTATGAATTTTTATGCACATCCCTATCTATAATATCTTGAAGGCGCTATACTGTTTACTGAACTTTAGGTTTTCGAAATAATTTCATATTTGTAGGTGGGGGAAAATGGATAGCGACAAATTGAACCATAATAAAGTGTTAGTCCAGCGTTATTGGAAATTTGTCAAGCCATACCGGTTCGTTATTTTACTCATTATTGGGATGGGAATATTAAGCTTTGCCGTTCCTCTTGTTGTCCCGTGGATGACGAAAATCCTAATTGATGAAGTTCTGCCCGGCAACGAAAGCTTCTGGTCACTGCAACGCGTTATTGCCGTCATGGGAGGCGTCTTTTTTTTCGGTGTTCTGATCAATTTCCTTCGTAATTATATAACGGCTCGCTTAGGTAATACGATGGCTCTTGATCTCAAGCGACAATTGTATCAGCATTTGCAAAGCTTGTCACCGCAATATTACGATAACCGGCAAATAGGCACGATCGTTTCTCGTGTCCAAAATGACGTGAACGGTGCCCAAAACCTAGTAAGAAGCGGGGTCATTAACCTTATTGTTGACATGTTCATGATCTTTTTTTTGCCGGGGTCATGCTGTTTAGCTTGAACTGGAAGCTTGCCCTATTGTCACTGTGGATTTTACCGCTTTACTATTTAACCTTTGCGAACTTAAACGTTCGAATTCGCTTTGCCTGGCGCTCAGTTCACCGGCAGATGGCGCGAATTTCCGGGGTGCTGGTTGAACGAATCTCGGGCATGAAAATCGTCCAGTCCTTTAATCGCGAGCCCGAGGAGATGGAACGGTTTAAAAAAAACAAACGAAGCACCATTACAACTATGCATGTCTGCACACGTATTATCTAATACACTTGGCAGTATTACCCAGACGTTCAACCATGCCGGAACCCTCATCATCTGGTTTATTGGCGGGATGTTCGTGATAAACGGGCATTTTACGATAGGTGCGCTCGTTGCCTTTCAGCAATATTTGCTCCAGCTCTACAACCCGATTCAGCAATTTGCCAACATCAATGTCACGATCCAGAACTCTATGGCAAATATCGAACGAATATTTGAAGTATTTGATATTGAACCACAAATCAAAAATAAAGAAAAATCTCTCGCCATTAAGCAATGTGATGGAGACATCGTGTTTGAAGACGTTTCCTTTACGTACATCATCGAGCGTGAGGAACTGCCGAAAAGGCAATATAAGGACGGAGATCCGGATGTGATCGAAAAGTTTAAGCCGGATAAGAAGTTCTATCTCGTGCCACCCCGCACGAAGGCGCCTCTCCCTCCGATAAAGGTTGAGCAAACCGAGGCGTTGCACAACATTTCTTTTCATGCCAAGCCGGGCGAAGTCATTGCATTAGTCGGACCGAGCGGCTCGGGTAAATCAACGATGATTAACCTGCTCCCGCGCTTTTATGACCCGGATAAAGGTCGAGTTCTTCTCGATAACGTCGACCTTAAAGACTATGATGTTGCGAGCTTGCGACAGCAAATTGCCCTCGTTTTGCAGGATAACATTTTGTTTTCCGGCACCGTGTTTGACAATATCGCCTATGCACAGCCGGATGCGACATACGAGCAAGTGATCGTTGCTGCAAAAGCGGCGTACGCTCACGATTTCATTTCAGAATGGAAAAAAGGGTATGAGACCTTGCTCGGCGAACGTGGAGTCAGACTCTCGGGTGGGCAAAAGCAACGAATTGCGATCGCCCGAGCCTTGTTGAAAGATCCGCGAATTCTTGTGCTCGATGAGGCAACGTCTGCCTTGGACGCTGATTCGGAGGCTTATGTAACCGCTGCCCTTGATGAACTTATGAAAAACCGGACGACGTTTATTATTGCTCACCGTTTAGCAACAGTCGTCCGGGCGGATCAAATTTTGGTCATGGACGAAGGACGAATTGTCGAGCACGGCTCTCACGACGAATTATTGACGAAAAATGGATTGTACAGAAACCTTTACGAAAAGCAATTTAAAGCCATGAGACCGGAGGAATTGCTTAAGCTGCAATCTATGTCTTAGCTCTTGCGGGAGAGTATGATTGATGGAAAGGGGTACGACGAATGAATGGGAAGAGGCAAAGATCACACCTGCCATCTATGCATGGCTACAACGCAAATGACATCAAAAACTGGAATCCCGAAACCGACGAAAACGCTAAATATTTCCGTTCTCGCGTTCCTTTAGCCGAGCGGATCCCTACTTTTTCTCCGACTCAGGCGAACCCGAGATTAAGCGCTGAACCACAGGTGATGAACCTTTCGGCCGATTATGATAAAGAAAACGAGGGCTTTAAATATAACGAACGATTCTGCTGCAACGTACTTAAGTTTTGGCAATATACCGACCTTTACGGAGCATGGCACGGATTACCTGTTGAGGGTTCGCCGAAAGAAGAACCGTTATATGGTGTCATTAATTTGCCCAATCCTGCATATACGGATGCCGCTCACCGCAATGGGGTCATTAGTCTTGCCTGCTGGTTCTGGCCAAGAGAGGAGCAAGTCTTCTCTGATTGGGTCGAACAGAGTGCAGACGGCTCTTTCCCAATCGCTGACAAAATGATTGAGATCGCTGCCTATTTCGGCTTCGATGGTTATTTTATAAATCAAGAGGCAAGCATTTCAGAAGAGGACGCCAAAAAAACTGCTCGAAATGATGACATACCTTCGCCAAAAAGCTCCATCACATTTCCATTTGCAGTGGTATGACACGATCCTTCGTGATGGGACATTGCGGTATCAAAATCAATTTAACCATCGAAATTCCCCTTGGATCATCGATGGTACCGGGGCACCTGTGGTCAATAGTATGTTTATCAATTATGCTTGGAACGAAAAGAGATTAGCCGATTCATACGCCTGGGCGAAAGAGCTCGGTCTCGATCCGTTTCGGACGTTATTTCCGGGTACCGAAAACGACAAATACGGATACAACCCTCCGTACGACACGAGGCTGATCTTTCCAGAGGGTGGCGCGCCATTAGCGGGATGGGGTCTATTCGGGACCGATTTCGTCTGGAACAAGTATAAAAACAAGTTTGATCCAAATGATCAAGAAGAAGTATACAGACGGGAAAGACGATATTGGTCCGGACCAACCGAGGATCCGACGGATCGTGTTGGCCGCACCTTGTATGAGCCGTACCCTGATCCGTTTCATGCTGTCAATCCTGAGGAATATAAGTGCTGGGATGGAGTGGCTCACTATATCCCGGAGCGTTCCGCCATCGGCTCTTACCCTTTTGTAACACGGTTTAATACGGGGCACGGAAAAGCCTTCTTTTTGCAAGGAAGGCTTGCAAGCGCAAAAGAATGGAATAACGCCGGGATCCAGGACATTCTCCCGAGCTGGCAATGGTGGATACAAAGGTTCGATGCCAAGCAAGATCCACTCGATGAGAATAGGCCCGTATCAGAACGGCCATTACAGCCGTCCTTCGATTACAGTATTGCCTACGATGGAGGCTCGTCACTCAAGGTATCTGGCTTGCTTGAGGCTTCGGTAACGACTGAATTGAGGCTCTTTAAAACAAAGCTACCCGTTACAAACGATGTCAATATGGCGATCACTTATAAAACCGGGATGAGAGACGTTGCGACCAACATGGCGGTCGGACTCATTTTCGAAGATGCTCCGAACCATTTTGCCTGGCTCGATGTCGGACATAGCACATGCAATGACTGGAACACACGAACATTCAGACTCGAAGCGTTCACAGGTCGCACGATTGCTGCGATTGGCTTAAGGTTTGCTTCCTCTAGTCAATCCGACTATACGATCCACATCGGCGAATTAGCGTTAACAAACAATGAGCAGCAACCTTCTGTTGACCCGACTGGTTTTAGTCTGGATGAGGTGTATTTTGAAGCCGATCAAGCCGAACTGTTTCTTTCGTGGGATTTCGATACAGAAGGCGTCTGGTTCTATGATCTGCATCGGGTGAAGGATAACGGCCAAAGGGAACTAATCGGGCGAACGTATGACGACGTCTACTACGTAAAATCGTTACGCCGCCTTCACGAAGAGAAAACCTCTTACCTTGAGCTCATTGCTGTCAGCTTTGACGGAGCAAAAAGTGGGTCAGCCGAGCTTACACTGGATTGGCCGTGATAGCCATAATAAGGCCTCATTGTTAGTTGTTCTAACAATGAGGCCTTAATGCGACGCTAAAAGCTTCATATTATAGCACCTTAATAGACCACTCTACTGGACGGCAGCAAGTCCCCAGCACGTCAGCCTCGATACGATTCAGCGATGAAAGGAGCAAAGCATCTAGCGTTAAACCCCAAAGTACCGATCTCTTTCGACCTTACAAATTCTCACAGTAAAGCTGCTGTACCATTCCGATCTTCCTTGTGCCTGAGCAGCCTGATGCTCTGAGTTTTGTCGCCATTTTTGAATCGCTTCAAGCGAATCCCAGTAAGAGACCGTTATTCCTAAGCTGGCATCTCTTGCGCTTTCAACGCCTAAAAAGCCCTCCTGCTCGGAGCAAGCTCAACCATTCGCTTTGCCATATCCCATAGCCCTTATCTCCATCCGTTCGCTTCGACGAGAAAATGACCGCATAATATGGAGCTCAAGTTTAACAGACATGACCTTCACCCCGTGACTAAATCTATTTATCCAAATTATAATTCAACGGCTCGTCACTGCCTAGTAACAATTTTCATCCGCCATCAGGGTTAATTATCTACTGGGCAGAATATCCTCCGTCGATAGGAAGCTCTATTCCTGTAATAAACGATGCTTCATCAGAGGCCAAGAAGAGAACACCACTTGCAATATCCTCCGGCTTCCCAAGGCGAGGAAGAGGTGTCTGCGAATGGAACCACTGATTCATCTGCTCATCACTCATTAAATCGACCGTCATCGGAGTTTCAATGTAACCGGGATGAATGGAATTGACTCGAATCTTATCCTTCGCAAAGTCAATTGCAGTCGCTTTCGACAACAGACGAACAGCACCCTTACTTGCTGTATATGGACCTGCGCCGCTGCCACCGGTGAGCCCGGCAATAGAGGAAATATTAATGATGGAGCCACCGCCGTTTTCCTTCATAATTGGAATTACATGCTTTTGCCCGAGAAATATGCTCGTTGTATTTATCGACATCACCTTGTCCCATTGCTCCTCAGTGGTCTCTAAAAACGGGCTAGCACTTGATATGCCTGCGTTATTAACGAGAATATCTATTTTTCCAAAAGCCTCGACCGTCTTCCTTACAACGTCTTGCCAGCCCGTGTCTGACGTAACATCAAGATAATACCCGATCGCTTCATCACCATCGGCCTTTATCTCTTGTACCACCTGCTCGACTTTGTCCTCTTGAACATCTGTAACGACGACCTTCGCTCCTTCTTTTGCAAGAATGAGAGCGTCCGCCTTTCCCATTCCTCCTGCAGCTCCTGTAACAATCGCTACTTTATCCTGTACTCTCCCCATTAAATTCTATTCCCTCCTCTATAAGAGTTTATTGTAGTCTGCCACATGCCGAAAGTTTCATACTTCCTACTTCCCTCTTATGCCATGATCACTCGTTTCACGCTGTGCAAAAGCTTTCCCGTCATTCGCTAATATTTGATGCTCCTGCCGAAAGGAAAAAAAACTCCTTATTCCATTTAAGGAAGATTGGATTCGAAAGCGAATCGCACCTCGGCATAACGAGGTGCTTAAGTTTGATCTATTAGTCAATCTACTCACAATGACATTTTACGACTTTTTCTCAGGTTCATAATAAGGCAAGAAATGTGCAACTGATGTAAATCCCCCTACCCCGCCTTCAGATACAAAACGCAAGTATCTGGCGTTAACATCGGTGAGGAAAATATTTTTCGGGAATGGATCTCTATCCCAAGAGCCTGTCAATGCAGTGCTAAATTGCTCACCATCATCGCTGATCTCTATTCGGTATCGCGTCACAATGCCATGATAACCGTCTAAACGCGGCTGATAGTAAACACCTGTCAATTGGCGGTTCTGGCCCAGATCTATCGTCAGACTATGCGGGTGTGGGTCTGGTGGATCAGGCTGTGACCTTGAATGCCAAAGTGTATAGAGATTTCCGTCCACCACGTTTGATGGGGCGTCTCCGCCGCGTACGCTGTTAGCGGTCAGTGTCATTTCATCTACTGGCACAGGTATACCGGGTAATGGGTTTGGCATTTCTGGAGAACCGGTATCGTTACTTCTTACGAATAGTTCAGTTACAACGGCTGAATGATCAGAGTAAAACGGGTAAAAGTCATCCAAATCAGTTCCTTGATGCTTATGCAAACGCCTATTACGAGTATAGGATTTATGAATCCTCAGACGCTTGCCACGGGTGAGAATATAATCAATTCGGCTTGGTGCATACAATAAAGAATGAGCCGGGTTCATTGTTTGCCCAGGGTACGCTCCGGCATCTGGATTGGCATATCGATAGGTGTCTATAAATCCTGCTTCTTCAAAAGTGCGCATCACCGGCCAGTTGAATACGAGCCCTCGTGACCGGGAGCATCCGCAAATTGTTCTGACCAATCTATATGTGACTGCGCATTGAAATCACCACCGAGGATGACTGGCGCTGCGTCATTGCCGATATACTCAGGCAAACGTTTTTCCAACAAAGTCTTCGCCATCCCCATACGACGCTCGTAGTCAACGGCAATGATCTCGTCGTCTGTAATCGTGCGTTCTAACCCGTAATAGAGTTCCATTGCGGATCGGTGCACCGGCAGCCATGAGCCTCCCGCGTGCCAAAGCCAGACGGAAAATGCATGAAAATGACTGCCATCAGGAAGGCCAAGACGTGCCCCGCCGAAATTAAAAGACGTCAGGCCGTCTTCACTAATGACAGGGTAAATTGTTTCCACAGGGAGCCACGTAAATAACCACAAATTATCCCGATCTTCATCTTGACCAGGTTCACGCGTAATTTGCACGCCAGTAAATTGTCGATCGTCAGGTTGATGTTCGTTCAAAGCATGTTCAATGCGGTTACCAGCACCATAGGTTTCAACAAGAAATAACAGATCCGGGTTTTCAGTCCGAATGAACTCGAGTAATTGGTTCAGGTTCTCTTCTTCCAGCCATGCTCATGCCGCCCCTCAAGCTTGCCGCCTAACCAAATGTTAAAGGTCATTACTTTTAACGGAAAACTTGCTTCTTGCGTTTGTAAAACTGAATGCATAATAACGACTCCTTTCGTGAGTAAATTACTTGTAACAGGCACCATTACAATACTTATCAGTGCTTACGCGGATTCATGACATTTTTTTTATGCAAACTTAACTGCTGGGAGCTGGGAGACTGTGGGGTTTGGTTAACTGTTGAGTTTGCCTGTATTTCCTCTTCAAGCTTTTTTTTATTCGGTTACTTTTAGCAGCGATAAGAGAATCTTTATTAGCATCCATCATATTCCGTTTTACTATATTGAGCAATCGAAAAGAAATTATATAAACCATTTTATGCTAGATTAGTAGGGAATCAAACAGACTCATAGAAGGTAAATTTAAATTCACTTGTGAAAGGAGCGACTATTATGTCAAAAAAAGAATATAAAATCACCAAAAATTGTATCGCGAGATGAGTGGCTTGTGGCTCGTAAGGAACTGCTGGCTCTTGAGAAGGAAGCCACTCGGGCGCGAGACGCGCTAAATGCGAAACGTCGGCGGTTGCCGATGGTGGAGGTAGATAAGGACTATGTTTTCGAGGGCCCTCACGGTAAGAAGAGTTTGCTTGATCTGTTCGAAGGGTGCCGCCAGCTCATTATCGGCCACTTCATGTTCTCTCCTGAATGGGAACAAGGCTGCACTAGCTGCTCACACTTAGCGGACGAAATCTCAAACGGCCATCTCGATCACCTCCGGGACAGCGATACCTCTTTCGCCTACGTATCACGTGCGACTCTGAGCAAGATTGAAGCATACAAGACTCACAAAGGCTGGACATTCCCATGGTACTCCTCGTATGGCAGCCACTTCAACTACGACTTTCATGTCACATTGGATGAATCTGTTGCTCCTATTATGTACAACTACCGGAGCAAGGCCGAGCATGAGAAGAGAGGTATGTCCTTTGACGGTGGGCAGCCAATAGAGATGCCAGGCTTTAGTTTCTTCCTGCGCGATGGTGATCGCGTCTTCCACACCTACTCTACGTATGCACGTGGAGGCGAGATGTTTGGCGGCTCGCATTATATGCTGGACCTGACTGCACTCGGCAGACAGGAGGCCTGGGAGGAGGCATTCGATCGCGCGGCCAGTGCACCTGGAAATGACCAAGAGGACAGCCATCTTCGATGAATACAATGAGTTTATAGGATCGGGCAGCTGTTGCAAAGCAGAGAAGGATCACTCGTAAGCATCATGTAATGGAACCGTACAAAGCAAGAAATCGATATCGTTATAGTAAAGTTGGATTTATTAACGGAGAATAAGAAAACTGCAGATTGTAGGCCTTTGGAGGATGCTGCGCAGCGGCTAATGCCCATATTTCGAGCCCAAAATTTATTTTTCCGGACCGAGCGTTCATAAAATAGAGGGTCAGAATCATTAGTTCGTTTATGACTGACTCGATAAAAAAAGCAGTGGCAGTCTAAACCAAAAGGTTCTAGATTGGCCATTGCTTTTTATTGTGCAACAATTTAAGGGTGCGTTTGTACATACCACACCTTGAAACCATGTCATAGAAATCCGAAATGCCGTGAGGGCAACACTCGCACGTAATACTTTAATTTACAAACATTTGACCCAGTCATGGCCTTCCGGAAATTGCCGGTTTAAAGAAGATTTCAGCCATTCTTTTTCTTGTGGTAAAAGTGATGGCAGCATTGCTTGAAAATCATTATAATCCTTCTCTCGAACTTTCGAACCGCCTGCTTTATGCAGAAGTTGGATTTCGGGTCTCAAATAAGGTATGTCTTCAACCGTTTTCAAAATAATTTCGGCCATCGGCCTTCTAATTGATTTATCTCTCTTATAAGTCCAACAATCCCCTTCGGTATCAATGATCATAAGTTGAAAAGCCCATGGTAACTCGTTGCTCTTACTAACCCATATATCATTTGTCGAGTTCAAATACTCTCTATCTTCAGTGACTAAGCTTGCCATCCTCAGCCCTGTATAACATCCAATCACGATTTAAATACTCATAGGCGATTAATTGCTCTTCACGAGTAATAATAACATCAATATCGCTATGCTCCCTAGTTTGTTTTCGCAGGTGCAAGTCTAATGCCCAGCCCCCTGCAATACACCAACGTATTGGAACGACAGAAAAAAATTTCATTTACTTCCATCACAGTTAGTGGCATCCAATTACTAATGTCCGTCCTCATACCCATCCCTCCCATTACGATTCACCGCGTTTTCTATAGCGTGCATGTTTACTACAAGGCCATCAAGCTCCTGAAAAATTCATGTATACAGGAGCTCCGAGAATGAATTCTTGCTCAATGTCGGAATTCAATGTGATTTGCTCCTTAAAAAAATTTGTCATCTTTTGGTTTAAACCATTGCAGTGTGTACGTTGGTTTTCTTAAAGCGATGAATGCGTTGTTTGTTTTCAAAGAAAGGTATGAAGAGTATGAAAAAGCTCGAAATAAACGTTCATGGTGATGTCTCTATTCTTGATCAAGTAGAATGTTAGTGTCAAAGAAAGTTCGCAAAAATATAAATAAAGAAAAAGCCACCGGTAACTCCGAATAGGTAAGCAACAAGCAAAACCACAAGGAGTTGAAACCGATGGCGCTTATACGAATTCTAACGTATCTTTTGGATGAAGCGGGGCAACTCAATGTTGCATTTGGACAACCTACTATTCTACCAAATAGTCATAAATAACGTCCGGTCTTGTTAGCGTCAAATCAGTGACAATATGTGAAGCTGATACAATTTCGAGCACGGGAGATCCGCCAGTGGGGCGAGTGCATGGGCAAACAATTGCAGCCGGGCTGGGGCAGACCAGGCACCATGAATGGTCAAATCGTTGATCTGAGTACGTAACAATTGGCATACCTTCTGACTCCCATCATAGTTCAGCGCAATTTTGAGCATGAATTGCGGCTTAGCAATCTCTTTACGAGCTTGATCTAAATCAAGAGGCAAATGTTTATAACCCATTGTAGCCGTAGCCACACGCAGTGACCCGTAATCCAAGGTGCCGACTAATGTGTCCGAGTCAATATACAGACTGGGGGCGCCAAGTTTTTTTCGGGTATGCACTCACCTCACGTCCGGCCGCAATCGCAGGATGATTGTCCACGTACATGGCGTGCAGGTATTCACCCTTCTCACCATTGAAGGACACCGGTATCACCTGACCTGATTCTGTATAGGCCCCCAAACCAGTAACATCCGGCATGTACATGACCTCAAATTTGACTAAAGGTTCATCAATTTCGAGCGGCTCAGGAACGACACGCCTCAGTGCTTCTATATCAGTACGATAGAGAATGTTTAAATACTCTCGATTATGAAAATAGAAAGGCCCTGAAGGGTAGGCCGGAGCACCCAATGGGGTTGTTATTTGCTTACGTACCTCATTTTTCTGCATTTTTTCATCACCTTCCCTTAGATGTGTACTATTTCCTAACCAATTAAACACCCCCGGATACGCTTAATGTCTCCCCTGTTACAGCACCAGCGGCATCGGAAGCAAGATAGATAGCAGCGGCGGCAATCTCAGACGGATCCACAAAACGTTTCAAAGGTATCCTACTCAAAAAATGTTTATGGAGAGCTTCCTCCTCTGTGATTTCGTCTTCCCTAGCTAAATCCGCTAGTTGTTTCATGATCAACTCCGTTCTCACAATACTTGGCATTATCGCATTAACTGTAATGCCTCGTTCGCTGTTTCAATAGCTACTGAACGTGTGAGGCCAACAACTCCGTGTTTTGCAGAAATATACGCGGATTTAAATGGGGAAGCTAGCTTCCCATGAACAGAAGAGATATTAATAATTCTTCCGTGTTGCTGTTTCTTCATTACTGGTACAACGTACTTCGTTAATAAGAAGGGGCCAGTCAACATCACATTAATCAGCTGATTCCATTTTTCAACAGGGAAATCTTCGACTTTGTCAATATGTTGCAATCCCGCATTGTTAACCAAAACGTGGACGGTTCCCCGATCCGCTATGACCTGTTCGACAAAATGTTGTACTGATGCTGGATCTCCGACGTTTACTTCATACCCTTTTGCTCGTTCCCCAATTTCTTTTGCACTATCGACTGCACTTGCCAAGTTCAAATCGCCAATTGCAACAAAATCACCATTGTTCACAAATGCTTCGGCAATAGCATAGCCAATGCCTCGAGCGGCACCTGTAACAATAACCGTTCTTTCCTCTTGGAATGCCATCTGTTTTCCCTCATTTCTATGTAAACTAGAGTATCTCGTATTTCATTTTAAGTATTTGCTTCGCCCACCTTCTCAATTTCCATAAATATAATAACCTGGTTTTTTTCGATAAACATATTAACGTCGTTAATGTTTTCTTGTGGTATTTGTTCTACTAACTCTTGCATTTGCTCCTTATTTCGATAAACGAGCCACCAATCCATCACAGCTTCCATATAACCAATAGTTGGGTTATTAGGAAGATAGTTACCTATTAACAACCGACCTCCTGGATTGAGTAAATGAAATAATTTGCTAGTTAACTTTTGAGCAATTCTGTTTGACAGATAATCGTATACACCAGCGGTGTAAATATAGTCAAACCGAGAAAGAGGCAATTTATCTCTAATGATGTCAATGACAGAGCCAAGAATAGTTTCTCCAAAATCCTTGATAATTTCTGCAGTAACTGAAAGCGCTTCCTTATCATGATCAATGGCGACGAATTTTCCAATCCTTTGGTTTTTAATCGCAAAACTATCTAATGCTTCCCTTAAATGGCCACAAGCGATCGAGAGAATAGAAGGATCCGCCATTCGCTCTGACGTTTGATTAATCTTTCTGGAAAGTATACGTCTTCTTTCACGAACAGCATGAGTTGCATGACCTATACGGTTCACCTCGTAATATAGAAGCTCGGAAATTTCTGATGGTCTATCCTCGTAAAGTGGTTGAACTTTATCAAAGTCATATATTAAATCCATCGTTATCGGATCACCTGCATAGCCACGCGGTTTTTCAAATGCTCGACGAGATAGTGGTTCTTGTAAGAAAAACTGGCTTACGGAATGTTGACGATATTGGGTGACAAATTGTTTCCAATCTTCTGTTGAAGAATGTCTACGTATGTGTCTAAATCCGTCATAAAGGGTACTTAATGCTTCAGAGAATTGGCATTGATTAATCTTTGTTTCAACATGATCAAGTAAATTTATTTTAGTAGTTGAATCCATATTTTAGTTTCCCCTCCTCAGAAGACTTCACTCCAGACAATGGATTATCATGACCCGTCGCTCTTACAAATTCCTCATACTACCCTACACATCACTAAACACACTCCCGTTAACCCCAATGTCCTTCCCCAATTGCAGACAGGTTGGCAGTTAACACTTGCTGTGTCTAGTACTTTTTCCTACTGGTTCCATACAACTTACTTTACATCAGATATTTATCTACCAAGAGAGCAAACCATTCACGAGTACCCACCCCCAAACTGACTAACATAAGTTAGCCTCCTCGTTTAATTTTCCTATTCTGTGATTCGCGACACAGAGCTCTAGGAACAATAGAAAAAAAACATTCGGAATTGTCATATGTTTCCTATTATTAATTATAGTGAATTTAAAATTTAGAAACAATAGTAAATTTTTGTAGTATTTAACAAATTGATGCTAGTCAGTTTAACGGTCGATACATACAGGACTTTCTCCTGTAAAAAGCCCCAGATGCCTGTTGGCGGACGATGAAGCAATCATGCCGGCGTTTTCTAATCTATGTGCCTCTTCGTTTAATAGGAAGAATGGAACTGTAAGGAAATAGGTCAAAGTTATTATGGATTCCTAAAGTACCTTATTGAAAATACGAATTAAATGGTCTATGGAAATAAATGACCTATTTTAAGGGTAATACCATGAGGTAGCGTCGGGAACATGCGGATTTATAACGGTAAGGAAATTCCCATATTAAAAAGCCTAATTTCTCTACACATGACATTTGAGAAATTAGGCTGCTTTCGTTGCTCCTTTAAAGCCCTATTGGCTGAAGAATAGACTAAAATTACAGTGATTCAACCTTCAGTAATATAAACTTTTCTGTATTGTTAATCAATTGACACACTCTTCAACTCACTCGATTTCCTAGTTTTTTCTGTGGGGCTATTTTCTATTTCTTTAAGCCCTTCATTGACAGCTTCTATAATGATTTTACTAGCCCCTATTATTTGTTGTGATAACTCCGGTGGTAAACGATCAATCATACATTTAGATACTTTCATCTTTTGTTTGATCAAATTTTTAATAATGAATTCATTCATTTTGATCACTCCCAAAAAAGATTCGTAATTTTTCATTTTCAAATTTAGCTTTATATATAGAGTAATCAAGTAACGTTCGAGGTAGAGTAATATTTCGTTTGATGCTCCCAACTTTTATAATCAGTTCATCACCCTTCTGATTTAACGAAAGCTCATTTTTCTGAACAAACGGCATTTCAATTTCCATCATATAACCTTTCACATCACTAATTACCTTTTGGCTCTGCTTTATACTTAATTTCAATCGGATCCTCATCTTTGAATACTTCATTTCCCATTCGTTCAAGTAATGTTATTCCAACCACTTCTTTTTCAAAAAGGGGAGCATTATAAATCGGAACTGGACTGAAACTTTCTTTGATGTCTTTTTGATATTTCTTTTGGACATCCTTCCATGCTTGAAAATACGTATCAATCACATGATTAGGTATAACGCGATTGACGACAACGGCATCTATATTAAAATCGTATAAATTCAAATAAGTAAAGCTCCGTTGTGCTTCTTTTATGACCATTTTCTCAGGATTCACAACTACTCGAATACTTGTCGTATCCCGATCTGAGAAAATCTGCTTCATTTCATCAAGTTGGTAATACATTTTGTCAATTTCATCTAACACTTGCCCAGAAGGCATCGGGATTTTTGTAATCGATTGGGCTAACGGCCCGACAACTTTAACAGCCTTCTTTTTCATAGGGAAAAGCTTTTCCATCCACCATCGAAGCATTTCCGGAAAACTCAGAAATGCCAGTGTTTCCCCTGTTGGGGCGCAATCGATAATAATGGCATCAAAAAAAATCTTCCTTATAATACTTCAAAATTCTTAATAGACTAAGAAGAGCCTCCATACCAGGAAACACCGTTAATTCTTGTGTTGTGATATCTTTCACAGCCTTACTTGTGAAAAGTTCCGTCAAGTAACTCTGAACCTTTCCCCACCCCTCCTCGACTTCATGAATCGTATCAATTTCCTGTGCCCACAAATTCTCGTTAACCTCTACTGGCTCATTTGTTAGCTTCATATCAAGGGAATCGCCCAGACTATGTGCTGGATCTGTACTGATCACTAACGTTTTCTTTCCCTCTTTTGCACACTTGACTGCTGTTGCAGCCGCCACACTCGTTTTTCCTACTCCACCTTTTCCAGTGTATAAAATTATTCTCATGTTTCTTCCTCCTTTTTATTCATTAATCGAATAGTACGATTAACGAAGTATAATTAACAAAAATTGAGCATTCAAGCTACCGCCTCAACAACTTATTATTTCTTCAAAAGAATAGTACGGATCACGAAATAAAAATTAAATGAAAAACCCGAGCGTTCTCGAGCCTTTTCTTTCAAAAGTTATTCAATCTCGATCTTTTTTATTGAATTTTTATCATCCGCCTGTATATTATCTTGGCTTAACTTTTTCTGAACACTATCGATGATTTTCAATACAACCCTAGTTAGGAATTGTTTCTCTTCTTCTGTCAAATTGTCCATAATTACATTGACATAACTTGAGATCATATAAATAATCTCTTTAATCAAACTAGTTCCCTGTTCAGTAAGTTTCAAAATGACGCTTCTTCGATCACGTTCACTTCTCGACCTAGTTATGAAACCGTTCTTCACTAATCGATCCGCAATTCCTGTAGCTGTACTCATTGGCGAATTTAAATACTCCACAATCTCCCTCATGGTAATTTCATTTCGCTTATAAATATAAAACATCGTTAAAATCTCAGATTTAGAAAATTTCAAATCAAGTTTAAGCCATTCTTCTGGGAAAAATAACTTTTCGATATGATTAAAAAAATATATCTTCTAGATTATCACAATCACGCATTGTATCACCTACTGAATAATTCGTCTGACGAAGTATTGTGTTTTTACTATATAACCGTTTGCTTTGTCTGTCAATAGGAATCAATACAAATGCGACTATCAACAATCGCTCCCTTAATGGGGTTACTCCAAGATATGTGTACGGTTGGGGGTGGAAACTTTATCCATAATAAGACAACCAAATTGTTAGAAGCCTAATTTCTCACTTACTACATTGAGAATTAGGCTTTTATTCTTCTCTTATCATGTCCGATTGGATTATAAAACAACTAATGTCAATAACTGTGGTTAACGTCCTAAAGGCTCCCCAGTCTCCAACAGTGCTTTAAGGCTCGAGAGCACAGTTGGCCATTCACTTTCTATGATGTATAGTGGTAACCCTTCCAATGCTCTGGTGCCAATGATCCATCGGCAAGGCGGCAAGAACTGCGCAGCCTGGCTCAATAGATCGCATCTGCTGTTATACCACGTGTTCGAGAATCGCCATGTGTTTTTTCACTAAATGATTGATCGCTTGACGGTACTCGTTTTTTCACTATTAAACTGTAATGCAAGTTCCTATTCACCTCCCTCATGCATCTTCATCGCCTCATCGACTGTTACTTGCCACTCTTCACTAACCTGGCGCAAAAATGAATGGACATCCATATTTGCATCTGTAAGCTCTTGTGGAATTAAGATCATATCCACATAGCGATCCCACCGGCTAGAAGGGTTTGGCGCAGGCGCCCGTTCATGTGTCAAAGAACGCCTCCACATTCAGATCCCCAGCTCCTTCTACATCGGCAGCAAACTGATCATTATATTGCTCGAATTCGAGCGCAGTCGGTATCCCCTGTCTAAAATTCTCCAAATTGTATTCTTCATCATAAGTTAAATACTCAATGACTTGAAACGCTTCGTCAGGATGCTCCGTAGTTGAAGTGACACCTACTGCCCACCCTGTCTGGTACGGAGCTACACCTGGTAAATCTGGCCAAACAGGCATTGTGACAACGTCAAAATTCAATCCAGGATTTTCTTCCAACACCCAAAAAGCTTCAAAAGTTGGGTACATCGCTACAGTTTGGTCCTGAAAAAAACCTTCTCCCCAAGCAACAAAGTGATCCCTACCTTCCGGGAACAGCGCAGGATCGGAAACAATTCGCTCCACTAACGAAAAGAAATCGGCCCATTCATCTTGTTCGGTAAATAGAATTTGACCAGTTTCCGGGTCAGTTACACTCAGCCCCAGTTGTTTATGCGCAAACACGAGCAAATCAAAATGAAATCCGCGGTACTGTATGCCATTCCGTTCTCCGCTAACACGCCCTGCCAAATCAATGATTTCTTCCCAAGTCATGTCATCCTCTGGATACGGTTCACCAAACAAATCAAATATGTCCTTGTTGTAATATAACGCGTACGCATTACCGAATGGTAGCGCTTTCAATTCTCTGTTAGCATCATAGCTACGAGTTCGTTCCAGAGCAACCGTATTAAACGCAGATAAATCCGTGCTATGCTTCTCTGCTAATTCATCCAACGGCATTAATATTTCTAAATCATCCATCCACGGAATGGTATGGGCATTATCTAACAATATAATATCCGGAAAGTCTCGTTGGGCAATCGCCTCCTCCAAATCACCAAAGCCAACGGGAAAATGCTCTAACGTAATGTTTGAATATGCTTTTTCGATCGGCTCTTTGAAGCGATCTTCAAAGAGAACTTCGTCGCTGAACGTACTTACTCGCAGCGTAACTTCTTCTTGTGCTGCATCATCCCCTCCATTTGGTTCTTGATTCGAACAAGCAGCAAGTATACAGACAAAGGCAATAATAGACACTAATTCATTTATTTTTATCACTGTAGCTTCCTCCTAACCATGCTCTTATTTGTTCGATCTTTTTAGCACGGGATAGGTCACTTCTGAGCGCTCAACTATCCGCTAGTTGACAACCCTCACATAGCTGTTCTTCTCACGTGACCTCTACTCTCAGCAACACCTTTGTAAGCACAACCATTTTTAATAATAGAATGTTTTCGTATATCACAAACTCGCGAAACAGTACCGACAGTACCGCTTTAAGCGCTAACTGAACAGTTACTTGTCTTGTCGTTTTCCTTCTCTGAAATAATGACAAATTCGGTACATCCTGTTCAATTCACTTAATTGGCCGTCACGAGTAACACGGACATTGGAGGGAGCTTCAACGACAAAGAATCATTTACTATCTTGATCTGATCAAAGCCAATTGCTTTAACTGTATCTGGATGCTCAAATGTATTATGAGCGTTCATTTTCTCGCTACTAACAATTTTCCCCGTTGCCTCTTTTAGTGAGCTCACTAGCCCTCTTATATCAAGAGTCACATCTGTCTCTTCCTGCTCTCCGAGATTACACAATGTTATATTCAATTCGCCGCCTTTATTTTTTGAAGCGGACGCATGAACGGTCTGCAACCCATTCGCCGTAGTTGGGGAATCAACTTGAATGACAACCCCCGTTGCATCCTGATGCACCTTATACAGATCAAATACATGATACGTTGGTGTCTTTATCATTTTTTTTCGCCTTCCGTCAAAATCATCGCTTGCAGGACGTTTACAGTTTGAGCAATATTGGCCATCTGGACACGATCGGCATGATTGTTAAAAATGTTTAACGTAATTCCCGCTACTAATGCATCCCGAATTGTATTTTGCTGATATAGAAATCCAGGATTTGTTCCAGATTCAACTTTAAACCAAGTGCCCCACTCATCAACAATTAAACCGACGCGCTTTGCCGGATCATATTTATCCATAATCGTTGAATGCTTTGTAACTAATTCATCCATATACAACGCTCGTTCCATCGTTTCATACCACTCATCAACAGAAAAATCGGTAGCAGCCCCTTTATTGCTCCAATCACCCGTGAATGTATAATGGTGGAGACTCAATCCGTCCAAATACCGGCCCGCTTCACGCATCAGGACTCAGTCCAATGGTAACTCGTTCACGTTTGGCCCACAAGCAATTTTATAAATGCTGTTTTCACCATAGTTAC
>BAXO01000014.1 GCA_001310555.1 Bacillus sp. JCM 19058 | reverse complement strand
TTGAGTTTGTAGAGGAAGTCAAAATTGAAACGATCATTCCAGAATATTTACAAAATCGGGTCGTCCGAGCATTGGTGAATGCACACCCTTATGAAGAGCCAGCGTATGACATTTATCCGCTCGATAACGAAGGAGAGGTGTTTGGGCTAGGGCGCATAGGATACTTACCAAAGGAAATGACACTGGGGCAGTTTGCGACTGAGGTCAAGCAGGCGTTCGAAGTTGAGGGAGCGAGAGTAGTCGGCGACTTATCATCGCCTGTTCGCAAGGTCGCCGTTCTTGGTGGGGACGGAAATAAATATATGACGGCCGCACGGTTTAAAGGCGCAGATGTAATCGTGACGGGGGATGTGTACTATCATGTCGCCCATGACATGATGATGGAAGGGTTAAACATTGTCGACCCGGGACATAATATCGAAAAAATAATGAAGCGTGGGGTTAAACGGTATTTGGAGCAATTCATACTCGAAAAGGGTTATAGGACAGAGGTGATTGTTTCGGCGGTTCATACAGATCCTTTTCTGTTTGTCTAACGGGGGCACTCACAATAAAAAGCAGCTAATTTAGCTGCTTTTAAGGTGGAGCAAGAGGAACATCGCTTGACGAAGCCGAGGCCGGAATCATAGAGTCGCGCTGATTCTACGATCCCGAATGAACGAGTAGTCATGTCTCGATCTAACTAAAAAGTGGAAGCAAGGTTGCTCGTTTATGACCGATGGCTTAGCTAATTTGTTAACTCAACTAATACAAGCGCCATAATATTGTAACGAGCTTACTTTTTTATCCTAACCTTCGGAAGAATTTTATCCAATGTGACCTTTCGTTCGATAGACCACGTCGATTCGTCATCAGGCTCATACTGATCGAGGAAAAGAATCACCTCTTTAGTAATCGGAGTCGGTGTCGAAGCGCCGGAGGTTACACCGACCTTTTTTACGCCTTGAAGCCATTCCAGCTTCAGCTCCGACAAATCACCGATACGATAAGCCTTCGTATCAGCAATTTCTTCTGATACTTGGGCTAAACGATTGGAATTATTACTTTTAGGATCACCGACAACGATAACGAGATCGCACTCTTTTGCTTGCTCAGCTACCGCTTCCTGACGAACTTGAGTGGCCAGACAAATTTCATTATGAACTTCAGCGTGCGGATAAAGCTCCTTCGCTTTATTCATAATATCGGTAACATCCCATTGACTCATCGTTGTTTGGTTCGTAATAATAATTTTTTTTGGCATCGGTCGTTAGAGCCTGAACATCCTCTACCGTCTCGACTAAATGAACGACGTCGGGGGCGACGCCAATGGCGCCCTCTGGTTCAGGGTGTCCCTTTTTACCGACGTAAATAAATTCGTAGCCTTCCTTCTTTTTGTCTCTGATTAAATCATGCGTTCTCGTTACGTCTGGGCAAGTAGCATCGATAACAGTCAAGCCTTTTTCCCTGGCGAGCTTTCGTACCTCGGGGGAAACTCCATGGGCTGTAAAAATCACCGTTCCTTTTTCTACTTGTTTTAATATTTCGACTCGATTCGGGCCATCGAGGGAAATGATCCCGTCCTCTTCAAACGCTTGGGTCACGTGCTGGTTATGGACAATCATTCCCAAAATATAAATCGGCCGTGGCAAGTCCATATTTTGTGCTGCTTTTCGAGCAAGCACCATTGCATCTACAACCCCATAGCAGTAGCCACGTGGGGAAATTTTCATGACATTCATGACAGGCCTCCTAATTGAGAACACCTGCCCTTTATTGAGAGGGCAGGATTGTCGATTCGTCCTATATTATAATGGAGTTTACTGGATGTGACAATCAATTCGTCTGATTTGCTTCTAAAATTGTTGAATCGATAAATTCGTTGGCTTGTTCCTCGGTCATTTCATTCATTAAAATCAGCTCACTGACAACCATTTGCCGAGCTTTCTGTAAATGATTGCGATCCTGAATATGGAGTCCGTTTGCGCGTTCTGCTTGCTTTTTGGAAAGGGACGAAATTAAGTGAGCGGCATCGACTATACTGCCACTTTTTAAAAGGTTTTCTGTATCGCGTGAGAAATGGCTTGTTGAAGGTGGGATTTCAGGTCCATTTTGCAAGGCGTCCACAAGCTTATCAAGCTCAGCTTGCTTAATAACTTTACGGAGACCGGATTGTTTAATTCGGTCTTCAGGCAGCATGAGCTTTACGTCAACCAGTGGAAAGTGAAGGATATAGTAAGAGTGCGTTTCACCGAGCACATCCTTATCCTCTATATCTGTAATTGTCCCAGCACCGTGATAAGGATAGACAACATGATCACCGACTTTAAACATGAGCATTCCTCCAATCGAGTAGTGCCCTAATTATAACATAAATGAAAGCAAAATAAAAATTTTACTATCTACATTTATTTTGTCAACAAAAAAAACTCGAATTCAGCAAAAAAACTACTTTCGGCCAGTTGTATTATCAAATGCAACAAGTCGAAAGACATGAAAAACGATAGTCAAACCGTGTAATTCAGTCGGCGAAAACACAATCGATGCGAAGGTTTATCGACGGCTCATCCCGGTTTTACACAATCGAAACACCTTTAGAAGGCCATTGGTCGCGAATGGCATCAGTGGCTATGTCCAGCTTCATGGTCTATTTAGCAAAGCTATGGTTGGTACAATAACGCTTTATATATTAACCACGGTTCTTTCGGTGTCAAAATATCTTTACCTGTGAAAACGAGTTTGACCATCAAAAAGAGACGTTCTCCCCAATCTAAGCGTCTGCTAAGCCGTAGGAAAGCCATCTCTTCCGTGGTTAATGTCACGATTCCCTTTATCGCAAATAGGTGCAATTAGCTTCCTCGAAAAATTCCGAGGGTACAGAACACTTGAAGCCTCTCGGGAAGAATTGTCCCAGCTCGCTTAAGCAGAGGTGCGATCATGTTTCGGCCACTCGATATCAAGGAGCGCGAAAGGCTTTTATTAAGTGCTGCACTTATGATTGCAACCTGCTGAAAATTACTTTCCAAAAAATGTGCTAACAGTTGGGCACACCAGAATGCTGCGGCCAATTAAGATAAAATCGGGTACCGGAATTGGCGCTATGTTTTTAAGGAGTGAGGGCTGATGCGTGCTTAGACGAGCGGAAACAAAAATTAAACATACAATTTTGGTGCTGGGATCCCGTTAATTTCTTTAGGTTTTTCTGCTTGTTTCTTCCGCCCGCTAGTTTCTTTTTTAGAGGTGGTCTTCTTATTTTCTTCCTGTTCCTCCTCGCTTATTTCAATTTCAGGATCGTCTGAGCTATCAGAACTGTTTTCATTTGAAGACTCATCGTCATTTTCTTCATTATCATCGTCATCATCACTGCTGCTTGATAATATTTTCCAAATTGCTGGTATATTTCGAACGAGTGGTCCGTATTGCTGTACCATCGGCATGACCTGCTGTGTCAAGCCAAGAACTCGTTGAGTATTCGTCAAAATCGACGACCAGTTGATTCCTGATGCTGCTTGGCCTATACCGCCAGGCTGATGCGCCGCCAAGTAATCTTGATAATAGGCCGCCGCCCCGCCCAGCTGCTGCCATGCCACCCGGGAACGCTCCTCTGCCTGCCGCCATCGGCAGCTGTCCGGACATCGCTGGCCCATGCATCATCATGTCACCCATCATCGGTGCTCCTGATTGCATCGGGAGCGAACTGAATGGAGGTCCCATAAAACGCTGCATAATTCTTTCCTCCTTCACCAATCTTTCTTACTATATAGTTATATGCACCGGTCTTAGAACGGTGATACAATGGCGGAAAGTGCGTAAAAATGATAAAATATGCTACAATAACCACGAGGTAAAATAGCGAACAGTAGGAGGACGTATGAAATCAGATAATTTTAAGAGGTTTCATTTAAAACCATTTCTTATAGAGGCTCTTTCAGCACAAGGCTTTATTTATCCGACCGATATTCAAGAGCGGCTCATCCCAGCCATACGAAACGGGAGGGATGTCATTGGCCAATCCCAGACAGGTACAGGTAAGACGCTCGCTTTCCTCTTACCGGTGATTGACCGGCTCGATCCCGCTAAGCAGGAAGTTCAGGCTGTTATTACAGCGCCGACACGAGAATTGGCAGGGCAATTGTTTGAAGAGCTAAAAAAAATAATCGCTTTCAGCCCAGAGCCGATACAGGCAAGACTTCTTGTCGGGGGCACAGAAAAGACGCGGGCCATCGAAAAGCTGAAGGTACAACCGCAAATCGTCGTCGGAACCGCGGGCAGGCTCACTGACTTGCTAGACGAACAGGCACTGCACCTCCATACGACAAACATGCTCGTCGTTGACGAAGCAGATCAAATGCTTGATATGGGTTTCATTGCTGATGTTGACAAGCTTGCGGCAAGAATGGCAGAGGATTTGCAAATGCTAGTGTTCTCGGCCACTATTCCGGAAAAGCTCGAGCCTTTTCTAAAAAAATATATGAATCAGCCGCGTCATGTTCAAGTTGAGCCAAAACAGGTGAGTGCTAAGGAAATAGAGCATCGGCTCGTTCCGCTAAGACACCGGGACAGGCTTTCTGTTGTTGTCGAAGCCTCGCGCTTACTGAATCCATACCTCGCGATAATTTTCACAAACACTAAGGATGAGGCGGAGGAGGTAGCGGAAGCCATGCTCGCTGCCGGTTTAAATGTAGAACGGCTTCATGGCGGACTGAAGCCTCGTGAACGAAAGCAAGTGATGAAGCACGTAAAGGAGCTGAGAATGCAATATATTGTTGCGACCGATTTGGCCGCACGCGGCATGGATGTAAAAGGGGTCACCCATATAATCAATTACAATTTGCCGAGGGATTTGGATTTTTACATCCATCGGGTAGGGCGTACAGCTCGGGCCGGGGCTGACGGATTAGCTTTTTCGCTCGTTGAACAATCCGATCAGCGAGCAGTCGAAGCTTTATTAAAGCGAGGGATCCCCTTTACCTATTACGATATCAAAAATGGGGAATGGCGAAAGCTTGATAAGCCGCCGCTCGGTGTACCAGGGAAGGGAAGAGCAAGGCGCACAGCTCAGCTGGTGAACGCATTCATAAACCGAAAAAAATCAAGCCAGCATATAAGAAAAAAGCACGCTTTAAACAGGAGCAGCAGGCGAGACGTCAAAAAAAGCTGAAATCAAGGAAAACGGACTAAATTCGAAGAAGGAAGTGAAAAAATGACGATTAAAATAGGATCTCATGTATCGATGAACGGGAAGAAAATGCTCGTCGGGGCAAGTGAAGAAGCAGCTTCATATGGGGCTAATACATTTATGATTTATACAGGAGCACCGCAAAATACGAGGCGGAAGCCGATTGAAGAATTGAATATCGAAGCAGGGCTTGCTCACATGGAGGAGCACGGGATGAGCGATATTGTGGTTCATGCTCCTTACATTATTAATATAGGCAATACGACGAAGCCCGCAACATTTCGATTAGGTGTCGATTTCCTTCGCTCTGAAATAGAACGGACAGCCGCGCTCGGAGCAAAGCAAATCGTTCTACATCCTGGGGCACATGTCGGTGCTGGTACAGAGGCCGGAATTAAAAAGATCGTTGAAGGCTTGAACGAAGTGCTTGAATTACAAAACGATGTACAAATAGCGCTCGAAACTATGGCCGGAAAAGGCTCGGAATGCGGCAAAACTTTTGAAGAGCTTGCAGCTATTATTGATGGTGTGACTCATAATGAACGACTGTCGATTTGCTTCGATACGTGCCATACTCATGATGCTGGCTACCCGATTGCTACCGATTTTGATGGTGTACTTGACCGGTTCGATCGAATCGTCGGAATTGAGCGACTCAAGGTTCTCCATATTAATGATAGTAAGAATGAGCAAGGGGCAGCAAAGGATCGCCATGAAAATATCGGCTTTGGCAAAATTGGCTTCGAGGCGCTGTATCATATTGTGCACCATCCACAGCTGAAGGAGGTTCCGAAAATATTGGAAACACCTTTTGTTGGAGCGGATAAAAAGAACAGAAAGCCACCGTATAAACACGAAATCGAAATGCTGCAGCACGGCCAATTCGATGGTGAAATGCAAGGGAAGCTGATGGCCGGTTCAATGTAGAAGGTAAGTGGCTCGGAGTCTCGGACAAGCTATTATGAGACTTGGCCGGTAGAAATAGCTTACAGCGAAAAAGCCTAAGCATTGGCAAGGCCAAAAAAAACCTAAGGCGAAGCCGAGGGGATACTAGCAGATAGTGGAGACTCCCTATTTGCTAGTTCAGGCGATAAGGCGAATTTTTTTTGGAGCTGGTCATCAGATGGTCGTTTCAGTATTATTAAATGAGTTTACTTGAAAAAGCCGAATAACATGAAACGGCGGTGGCTTTCTTCATGACGCTGTTGATAGTTGATTTATGAAACAACGTCCATTTGAATAGGGCCAAACAAAAGCAAGAACCGTTCAATACTTCTGAACGGTTCTTGCTTTTGTTAAGGTAAGTATTGGTTGTATTGCTCTAATAACTGAGCAACTACTTGTGAAACATACGGATCGACTTCTGTTTGTAAGCGTGAGATAATTCGGTTCACCTGTTCCTCGTTATTGACATCAATTTTTTTTCCGTTCGTAAAATAGTGATAATTTTTTTTGATTGCTCGATGGACAACTGAATTTGGTGCTGTGTTGCGAGTTGCAATAAATCCTTTGCTGTCAATGAATTGATCTTTTGATTAACGATTTGGAGTAAAAATGGATTCATCGAATGCCTCCTTGGAGTAATGGATGTTCTTATTCTATGAAGCGCCTAATAAATTGTGATAAAAAAAAGGAAAATACGATGGCATCCTAGAATACATGTATGTGATTATCAAAAATATTGATAAATTAATGTGTTGTTCCTGTTACACGGTCAGGAAAGATTTTACTGTCTTCACAAGGGAGTTTATAAGGCTTATTCAGCCATTTTGTTTTAAACACGGGCTTGGATGTCCATTTTTGAACATGTGAAATATTTGGCTAATTATCATTTTTGGATGCAGCTTGAGGCTGCGATTAAAAGGAGGGGCTATATGAATACGCGATATAACAGGCGAGAAGCTGAAAAGGAGTAAGAGTATGTCATCTGAACCGAGTTCACCGGCCCATCAAGTCAATTATTCCCATCATTCATTAATCAGTCATCAAAATGAAAATAAAAATTTGCATTACTTTGAACAGATAGGACTGCCTTTTTTTTAAAAGTAAATCACCAGCTTTCAGCCATGAAATGGAGCCAAACTTTTTTTGGATATCGTTGATGTTCATTCTCACGAGATGAAAAATAACTCGTTGACGGAGCTAGCAAAAAGATCGAAGTTGATAGAGCTGACGCTGCAATTAATCAAGCATGCGCTGGCTTCCATGCAGCTGGAAGAGGCGGTTTTTGAGGAAAGGGAGTCAATGGTTAGTATTAAGGTGCTGCCAATGGTTCAGGCCGATTGTATTTATGTTCTTTACGAAGATCGCTCACTGCAAAATCAATTTGAGCATTTGCTAACGTTTCATCATCAGATGGAAGCCGTATCGCATATTGCGGCAGGAGTTGCTCATGAATTGCGAAACCCATTATCCGTTATCAGAGGATTTCTCCAGCTTGCCCAGCTGACAAATGATTTTCATAAGTACTATGATACGATTTTATCTGAATTGAATCGCATGAACGGAATTATCGAAGATTTTGTCGGTTTCCCGCAAAAAAAATTGACCGAAAGCTGCAATCGCCTGTACAGATTCTCCATTCTTTAGCTGAAATTATGAAGGCGGAATGCTTGTTGCACGATGTTGAATTTCGCTTAAATTTAAAAGAAACTTCAACGATGGTAAATGTCAACGAGTCTATGATTAAGCAAGTCATGCTGAATTTGCTACGCAATTCGATTGAGGCATATGGTGAATCTAACACGAATCGTGCTTTCTGGATCGAGACTCGTATCGTGAATAACGAATACGAAATTAAGGTTTGTGATAATGGTAAGGGAATGCCAGAGGAAGTTCTTAATCAGCTAGGCAAGCCGTTTTTTACAACGAAGGAAAAGGGAACAGGAATCGGGATTCCGTTATGTAAAAAGATCATTGAGGATCATGGCGGGACATACCGGATAAAAAGCACATACAACATCGGGACGACAGTGTTAATTACGATCCCTCTCGTAAATTAAGAGCCTGCTTAAAGCGTAGGCTCTTTTTTGTCTGAGGCAGCCCTTGCCTAGAGTGCGCGCCTCGCCAAGAGGACTACGGAAGTAAATACAAATATGATATTACTTCCGCTTGGAGGTATACAGAATAGATGAGTGGACAGATTGGTAAAAATGATTATAATAAAGGATGTTCATTTCTTTAAATCGGAATAATTCTGAATAAGGTTGGAGGCAGGACGTATGACTGAAAAAAAGAAAAGATTGGGTGGTCGACGTTCAACATGTTTCTTTTCGTTACCAGGAGCGAAATGTATTGGAGGATATTACATTACAAATTGAGCGGGGATCCTTTCTAGGCTTGGTCGGTCCGAATGGTTCTGGAAAATCGACGTTGATCAAAATCATCCTCGGATTGCTGCAAGGCCAAGAAGGGGAAGTGAACCTTTTTGGAAAACGGATAGACCAGTTTAAGCAATGGGATAAAATTGGATTTGTATCGCAAAAAGCGAATAGCTTTAATTCAGGCTTTCCAGCGACAGTTTTTGAAGTTGTCTCAATGGGCCTGTTCGGCAAGGTCGGATTATTTCGCTTTTTAACACAGAAGCATAAGCAAAAAGTCCGTCAAGCAGTCGACAGTGTAGGGATGAGTGATTATCTTTACGAAAATATAGGAAAGTTATCTGGCGGTCAGCAGCAGCGAGTCTTTATCGCTCGAGCCCTTGTTAGTGAACCGGAGCTCCTTATTCTAGATGAGCCGACCGTTGGTGTCGATGCCGGTAGCGTTCGCAAGTTTTATCAATTATTAACTTCTCTGAACAAAAAAGCGGGCATTACCTTGCTTTTAATTACTCACGATATCGGGGCGATGAGTGATTATGTTAGCGATGTCGCTTGTTTAAACAAGCACCTTCATTTTCATGGCAATACAAAAGAGTTTGCGGATAATCCTGATCTGTCAAGCTTTTATGGTCATGAAGTCCACTTACTGACGCATAATCACGGAGGCCATTAAACGATGTTAGAAGCTTTTTTTTCGTTACGATTTTTTTGCAAAAATGCTTTATTTACTGGAATGATGGTCGGGTTACTGGCACCATTGCTAGGCGTATTTTTAGTCGTACGCCGCTTAGCATTAATTGCTGATGCGCTTTCTCATATTACGTTAACCGGGATTGCTGCCAGCCTTTTGCTCGGAAATCACTTCCTCTTTTTTCAAGCGTTAAATCCGCTATATTTTGGGATGATCTTCTCTGTAGGCGGTGCTTTTTTGATTGAGCAGCTTCGCTCCGTCTATAAGTTTTATAAGGAAGTGGCGATTCCGATTGTTTTATCGGCAGGTATCGGGATAGGAGTGGTTTTCATTTCGCTAGCCGACGGCTTTAATAATGATTTGTTTCATTATTTGTTTGGCAGTGTCCTGACGGTCAGCCGTTCCGACTTATGGACGGTTAGCGGGATTACTCTCGTTGTCCTTCTTGTTTTATTGTTATTTTATAAAGAGCTCTTTTTTCTCTCATTTGACGAGGAACAGGCAGTAGTTTCCGGAATTAATCGACGTGTCATTCATATTGTATTTATCGTAATCGTCGCTCTTGTGATCGCTGCTTCGATGCGAATCGTCGGCATTTTACTCGTCTCGGCGCTAATGACAATCCCTGTTGCCTGTGCCATGAAGCTGGCGAACAGCTTTAAGCAAATGTTCGTGTACGCCGTCATTATCGGTGAGCTCTCGGTCGTTTTAGGTCTTGTTACAGCATTTTATTTGGATTTGGCTCCCGGAGGAACAATTGTCATGAACGCGGTCATTTTCTTAGTGGCGACGCTATGCTGGGAGAGGCTTCGTTATCGGGGGAGAAAGCGATAACCATTGTCTTATAAACGATTTTTAGTTACAATAGCAACAACGATAGGAAGCAGGGAATAAACAATGATTGAACTTATAGCAGGTTTAACTTTTATTGAACGAGGCATTCTGGCAGGGGTAATCATTGCCTTTATTTGTCCGATTATCGGTGCTTTTCTACTCGTCAGGCGGGTTTCGATTATGTCTGAATCGCTTTCTCATATAACACTAACCGGAATTTCAGCTGGGGTGCTTCTTAGCTCATTGAGTATTTTTTTTCGCTTAACATCAATCCGATGTATGTTGGGGTGATTTTTGCGCTTCTAGGTTCCTTGCTTATTGAGAAGCTGCGCGGCTTATATCATCATTTTGAAGAACTGGCCGTCCCGATTATATTATCGGCTGGTGTAGGATTAAGCGCGATCTTGATTAGCGTAGCTAGAAGTGGCTATAGTGAATGGTACCAATATTTATTCGGTAGCATCGTTAGTGTAACGAGAGACGATGTCGCATTTATTCTAGCTTCGGCAATCGTAGTTCTAATACTGGTTAGTTTCTTTTATAAGGAATTTGTTTCGATTTCCTTTGATCCAGAGTACGCTCGCGTCTCAGGAATTGCCGTTAAGCGAATGAACGTTATCTTTGCCTTACTTATCGCCTTGGCAATTTCGATGTCGATGAAGGTGGTCGGAATCTTGCTCGTCGGTGCAATGGTGGTTTTACCGACTGCCGCGAGCATTCATATCGCAAAAAGCTTTAAGCAGGTCATTGGTATCGGAATTCTGTTTGCACAGGCCGCTATGCTGACAGGTATTTATTTCTCATACCATTTGAACATTGCGACAGGCGGGATGGTTGTTTTCATCGCTGTTGTTGGGTTAGTCGTTATTATTGCCGGAAAAAAGGTTTTCGGCCGTATGATTAGGAGGGAGAGCATTGAACGTAATTGAAGCAATCGAACGATTGAAGGAAGAAGGCTATAAGCATACTGACAAACGGGAAAATATGCTTCATCTGTTCTCGGAGCAAAAACGGTATATATCCGCAAGGGATGTCCTCGAATATATGCAAGATGACTTCCCAGGATTAAGCTTTGATACGATTTACCGCAACCTTTCACTCTTTTCTGAATTGGAAATCCTCGAGGAAACTGAACTAGAAGGAGAAAAGAAATTTCGGTTCAACTGTGCAACAAAAAAAGCATCATCATCACTTGATTTGCCTAGATTGCGGCAAGACAAAGCATATTGATAGCTGTCCAATGAATACGTTGCACACGCAGTTTTCTGATTTTGAAATTACTGGTCATAAATTTGAAATATACGGAAGGTGCGCGCAATGTCAAAGTGTATGATAAGTTGTAAGAAAAACTCCACTACAAAAATAGAGTGGAGAACTACTTTCTGATTAGGTCTGACGAACGAGCATAAAGAGCGGACTAAAGGAAGCTACAAAGCTCCGATGGTGACTTGGGTTGCTTCAAATATGATACGTAGGGAATCTTACGCTTCCGTGTGCCTTATGAGCGCTGTTCTTCGCTTTACGTACACATCGCAAAATAAGAGGACTGGCCGCTAGCCAGTCCTCTTATTCAATTGGCCAATTGCTTCTCATTTTGCGGGAGCACTTGTGGACCCATGCCTTCGCTTCCTCCCAGCCTTTGACGCGGATAACGTTCTTATGATCGGTAAGACGGTTATAAGGTGTATCAAATAAGATAACAGGTATGTCGAATTCCTCAGCAATCGCGACAGCATTGTCATGCTTATCCTCAAAGAATATATCGATTTGATGCTCTCGAATCGCCTCAAGCTTGTCGTGCTTTCCAACGAGCTCGATGTGATTAAATGGTAAATTCTTTGCGCGGAACCATCCGTGAGTAGTCTCTTTCAAATGTTTTCGTCGAGCGGTAATATAAATTAAATCATGTTGCCCCGCCCATTCGTTTAAGGTCGTTTTCACGTGCGGAACAAGCTCTGCTTGTTCATATATCGTTGCCTCGTACTCGTCCATCCATTCCCAAAATTGCTGATCTGATATTTGGAGAATTGAAGCGAGGTCATATTCAGTCAAATCATCCAGTGTTAAATTTTGCTTAAAATGGCGATTCAAGTACGGGACGAATGTCGCCGGATTCGTAATTGTACCATCAATATCAAGCCCGAGTCGTTTCCTTTGCTTCAAGTTAATCACCTCACTTCTTAAAAGAGCCTTTACCTTTACAAGTCAAGCATACATGAAACACCAAGCGTGGTCTAGCATCTTTTCAAAAAGAAAACATTAACTTCAATATTTTAAAAATGATTGCGCCATACTAAAAAAAGCTCCCCGAAATAAGGAAAGTGAGGGATTCGTATGGCAGAAGGAAGGAATCCAAAAGACGAACCGGTTCGTCTTGTTGATGAAAACGATCAGTCTTTAACCTTTTTGAATACCCATGTAGATGGACGAGAGGATACGCGTCCGTTTGAACAGAATGAGCTAGAAGATGGTGACGATCTGGTGGATCCGCTTGATATTGAAGAGGAGCACTTGACTGATACTGATTTCATGGAGGAAACAGCGGCTGACTACGCCACTGTTGATGATGTCAATGATGATCGTCCATTGGATAGAGAAGAAGATGAAGAAGTGTCTGAGAGGGGCGAGATGACAGCCGGGCGTGGTATCGGAACCTTCGCGCTTGTTCTCTCGATCCTGTCATTGTTCTTCATGCCGGTACTGCTTGGGGCAGCGATAATAGTTGGATTTGTGTCACGCCGTTATCACGCAAAAACGCTCGGCAATTGGGCAATTGGTATTGGTGCCGTTGCGATCGTGATGACTGTCTTTTTCTCCCCATTCTTTTAGTTAGGTTCAAACTAAGCTAAGCAGCGTTACGGTGAAAAGGCCACGCTAGCAAAAATGGGGCGGTAACTCACGGTATTAGACGCTGCCCTTTTTTTTGAACAACCCTAAAGAATGGGAAAACGGGGAGCCGGGCTAAGCAGGCTCGAAAAAGTAGAAAGCATAAGCCAAAACGGCTTATGCTTTCTCTAATTCGCGCTGCTTTGCATAATGCTCCTCAGCGATTTTATCGACTTCTTTTTTTCAATTCATCGACCATCGTCTCCTCAGGTACTTTGCGGATAATTTTTCCTTTGCGGAAAAGTAAGCCTTCTTTGCGCGCACCCGCAATTCCAATATCCGCTTCTCGAGCCTCTCCCGGCCCGTTTACGGCACAGCCTAGCACGGCAACTTTAATCGGTGCTTTTATTGTTGAAATATATTCTTCAACTTCATTTGCAATACTGATTAAATCGATCTCGATTCGGCCGCATGTTGGGCAGGAAATCAAAGTTGCGGCATTTGCGGCAAGACCGTAAGCCTTTAGGAGCTCACGAGCAACCTTTACTTCTTCAACAGGATCGGCGCTGAGCGATATGCGCACAGTATTGCCGATACCCATATTCAAGATGGCGCCAAGACCGGCCGCGCTTTTAACCGTACCGGCAAATAACGTACCTGATTCCGTAATGCCTAAGTGTAGAGGATAGGAAAATGCTTTAGCAGCCTTTTCATAAGCCTCGATCGCTAGGTTGACGTCGGAGGCCTTCATTGAAACAATGATGTCATGAAAATCGAGCTCCTCGAGAATTTTAATATGATGGAGCGCACTTTCGACCATTCCGTCTGCGGTCGGGTATCCATATTTTTCTACAATTTTTCTCTCGAGCGAGCCAGCATTAACACCGATTCGAATCGGAATCCCTTTTTCTTTAGCGGCGTTTACGACCGCCTCGACCTTTTCGCGCCTTCCGATATTACCGGGGTTAATCCTGATTTTATCAGCGCCACCCTCGATTGCTTTTAAGGCAAGTTTATAATCAAAGTGAATATCGACGACGAGCGGAATGTTGATCCGAGCTTTAATAGCCGGAATCGCTTCAGCAGCTCTAACATCCGGACATGCAACCCTGACGATTTGACAGCCAGCTTCCTCAAGTCTGTTTATTTCTGCCACAGTTGCTTCAACATCATGCGTTTTTGTCGTTGTCATACTTTGCACAACCACTTCATTGTTCCCGCCTATCGTTAGGTTACCAACTTGAACAGGGCGAGTGTTTGTACGGTGTGTTAGTTCGGTCATGGACCAGCCTCTCCTTTTTAAAATAACAACCATTTATTCGCTAATGCTTACACTGAGTACGACTCTATTTTATCAACCTTTCTGTTTGTTTGGCAAGGGTTATAATCAGGCTATCTCATTGAAACGGGGAAGCGCTCGCCTTTATGTCCGTTATCGTATTCAATCGGAGCCACAATTGAGGTCCTTTTTTTGCGAGAATGTGCTTCTTTCTAATTCTTAGGCGAGTTACGTGAAGAAATACAGCCCGGTTCAACTAAGCAAGCTTAATTATAAACCGGGAAAAGGTAGCTGTGCCCGATTTGAATCGATTCTGGCTCTATATTTGGATTCAACTGCTTGAAATCATGAATGACCTCTTCGATCGAAGCGGGTACAGATTCGTCGTGTAAATGCTCGACAATTGATAAAACGGTATAGCCAGGCTCGACGATGACTTCTTGATATGCTTCATCTTGAGCTTGCTCTTGCGGAGCTTGCTTTACATTTGATTCTGTCATAGCTTTGGATTCTGTTCCAGCTTCTGCGAAATGGCTGGGTAAAGTACCGAAAGTCAGATCATAATAAGTACTATATAAAATGATAAGCGTGATCAGAACAACTCCTGCTCGTTTCATTGGCTTGTCCCCTTTAGAAAGATTCTTTATTCATAAGTATATGTACGAATTGGACAAATATGACAGCAATTTTTTCACAACCGCGTGAAAATTTGCCGTGAGATTACAGGAATGGCATGAAATATTGTGTAATCTAAGCTTTTCTGCCTGATGTGCGATTTTTATGATATAAAAGAAGGTGGAAAGAGATGCTCAAAAAGGCTGAATCATTTATGATTCTTTTTTTCGTCGGATTGCTTCCCTTTATTATGGTTTTAGGGAATTCGATGTTTATTCCGATCCTGCCAAGTATTCAAGCTGATTTAAGTCTAAATACTGTACAGGCCGGGCTCATTTTAACTTGCTTTTCCATTCCAGCGGCTATGCTTATTCCTGTCGCAGGACTTCTGTCTGACCGATACGGAAAAAGAAAGCTGGCGCTCGTCTCGCTAATTTTAATCATGCTAGGATCTGTCATTGCTGTTATTTCTGGGCACGAAGTCGTCAAAGGGCAAGCGTTGCTTTGGATGCTTGGCGGTCGCTTGTTGCAAGGAGTCGGCGCTGGAGGCATTGCTCCGCTCGCTATGGTTTTTGCGAGCGAGCTGTTTGCAGGGAAGCAACTGAATAAGGCACTTGGCGTTCTTGAAGCGTTTAATGGAGCCGCTAAAGTGCTCAGTCCGATGATCGGAGGGTTAATCGTAGCCGTATCCTGGTATTACAGCTTTGCCGTATTTTTTTGCGAGTGCTCTCCTTGCTTTCTTCGGCATGCTGCTTTTGTTCAAGCCTGATGCTACCGTCACAGGCGTACGGAAGCCGATAAAAGAAATGCTCAAGCAAGGAAGAACAACGGTATTGGCTCAGTGGAAATGGCTCGTTCCGATTTTTTTTACAGGTGGAATCGGAATGTTCGTACTTTTTGGCATGCTTTTCTTCTTAAGCTACGATATGGAGACAAGCCATGGGTTGTACGGGATAACCAAAGGGCTGCTACTCGCATTACCGCTTGGCGTACTCGCTTGATTTCATATGTGAGCGGGCGTACGTTAGCAACGAGTGAATTCAGCTATCGAAAGGGCATTGCAGGCGGTCTATTCATTATGTTTGTCGGGTCAGCGTTACTAGTGATCTCGCAAGGATTACTGCCGCTTTTAACTGGAATGACCTTATTATCGCTTGGTTTTGGGATCTTTCTTCCTGCTGCCAGTTCAGCCATTGCTTCAGTAGTAAGTGCAGAGGATAGGGGGGGCATCTTCTCCTACTATTCGATGATTCGCTTTCTTGGCGTCGCCCTTGGACCGACTGTGTTCGGCAGCTGGATGATAAACGTTGAGCAAATGATGTTCAACAGCTTTTTTATCATGAGTCTATCCCTGCTGTCTATACTGTTTAGCTGGTCCTGTATTCCGATTATTCAAGCTTGCTCACCGCCCTTCGAAACTTGATCGTAACAAAAATAAGTCCAAAGCCCCTTTTGTTTTTCGGAGAATATGTGTTTCCTAATGAAGAGAGCATTCGTTATATAGAGAAGAATGCTTGAAAAAGGTAATATAAATAATTGCCTGCTAAAAGAGAGGAGTCGTTACTTATGAAGTTTAGAATGAAGAAATGGATAGCGTTAACGCTTGTTTTTGCTTTGCTCATCCCCTCTGTTGTTATGGCGGATGCTGTACCAGGGGACGTTATCGTTACATTAGGAGAAGATTTATCTGAGCAGCAACGTCAGCAGCTGCTTGATGAAATGGAAGTTAATGAAGAAGATGTGCTTGTGATTTCGGTTTCCAACGAAGAAGAGCACCAATATCTTGGCGATTATGTGGCAGCCGCGACAATCGCTCAAACGCCTTATCCTCTTCGAAAATAACGATTGGGGAGGGAGGTACCGGCATCAATGTCGAGACACATAATGTGAATTGGGTGTCAGAAGCAATGTTTGCCAACGCCTTGATCACAGCAGGTGTCGAGGATGCTGAGGTTTATGTGACGGCGCCGATGAACGTGTCTGGAACTGCCGGATTAACTGGATTAATTAAGGCTTATGAAATCGCTGCCGATATCGTTATACCCGAAGAACAAAAACAGGTTGCTAATGAAGAAATGATCAGGACAGCCGAATTGGGCGAGTCAATCGGGGTCGAAAAAGCTACGGAATTGATGAATCGAATTAAAGAAGAGCTTGCTGAGAATCCGATCGAAACCGAAGGCGATTTGCGCGATCTAATTCGCCGTCTTGCCGAGGAGCTTGGAATTACACTGACAGATCAAGAGCTGGATGGTCTCGTCTCTCTTTTTATGAGAATGAAGGATTTAAATATTAATTGGGATCAGGTGCAGGAGCAAATTAGTAAAGTTCGCGATAATCTCGACGATATATTGAATCGGGAAGATACGCAATCGTTTATCCAGCGATTTTTGGATCTAGTCAACAGGTTTATTGATTCCATTCGCGGAGTTTTTAGTTCATAATAAAGAGAGGGGGAACCCTCTCTTTTTTTTCTCTCACACTTTTTGTGGACTCTTTGAGAGGTGTGTGTAAGCAGGAGTAGCAGCTGCGCGGCGTTTAGACTTGCTTGCTCTTTTCTTGCGTTCGTTTTTCAAAAGCGAGTACACCTCCATTTACTACTAGGCTTCACTAGACTACGTCCAATCATCCGTTTTTCTGAAACATTTTTCGCGTTCACACGTATATATCAAAAAGTGAACTCGCTTTAGAAAATGGACGCGACCAATTGACTAGTTTTCGTCCATTTAAAGGAAGTGTCTTAGAGTACTTTTTTTAGACGAACGGCTGGATAGCTTATGCGCTTTTGCTTTACACTGATGTCATCGGTTCCTTGTACCATTTAGGAATTGGGAGTAGAGAATTATTCTTTATAATTAAAGTTTGTGCTAAATGATTAAGTAAGGGGGCATGTGTATATGGATTGGCTGGATTCGGCAACGGTTGGATTTCTTGTTATTTTTTTTAGGCACATTATTTTTTATTTGGTGAATTGCTTGTACGGGCGAAAGGAATTTTTGCTATTCTCGGTATTGCCATCATGGCTATGTACTTTTCCTATCATATTTCTGGAGATGTCGGGTTTTGGGTCGTCATTTTGTATTTAGTCGGTCTGTCATTAATTATGCTGGATGGAAAGTTTATTACAGACGGTACAGTAGCTGTTATCGGGGTGCTGCTTATGATCGCAGGCTTAGCGCTGCCATCCCCTGACATGATTTACGGGTTCCTCGTATCGATGGGCTTTATCCTCGGGGCTGCCGGCTCGATGATGTTTTTAAAAGTTTTTCCTTCACGAATTATTTGGTCAAAGATGACCTTGAGAGATCGGCTCACCGGTGATAAAGGGTACAATTCAATTAACGAGTCGTATCGCGAACTCATCGGGAAACAAGGCAAGACGATTACCCCTTTTCGTCCGACGGGAACGATTGTCATTGAGGAAAAGCAATATAGTGCTACGAGTGGGAGTCAGTGGATTGAAGCGAACAAAGATATTGAAGTCGTTTCGGTCGACGGTACTCGAATTGTGATCCGTGAAATTGAGAAATCAACTACCGCAACTGATTGAGCGAGAAACACCTTTACGTGTTCTCGCTCTTTCGCTGTTTAGGAATAGGGACGGCGCGGATCGAAAGTGCCAGCATGGCGATTGCTGCAAGTACTAAAACAGGAAACGGAATTGAGATTACCCAAGCGTCCAGCCACGAAAAGCCAATCGCAGGCAATGTGAGCGCAAATGCTGCCATCGTCCAAAGCTGTTTATATTGCAGGCTTATCCGTTTTCCGCGGATGAGGAAGCCAAAAAAATGCTAGCAAACTAATCCCTAGAAAAGCCGCACCGGCGACGGCAATATAAAAAAAGTGCAGCGATAATCAGAATTAATATCGGAAAAAAAAGGCTTGTAGATCAGAAAGGCGTTCAAGCAATTGTCCTTTATTCATCGAATCTTGTCCAAGAAGGGTGTAGGGAATCGTATGTGTCTCCCCATGATCAAACATGACCAGCTCACGCTCACGCAATGCGATACCTTGCTCGGTATCCATGTCAAATAAACGGTCATCGTTCATCGGATCGAGAATAACCCGTCCATCAATGATTTCGTCATTTATAAAAGCGCTAGAATTCTCGGTCGTTAATGTTCCGCTTGTTATCTCAAAAAAAAGGCAGCTCGGATTCCGTAATTTTATATAGCTGACTCAAGCTATTATTTAGGGAAATACTGATAAGAACGATAAATGGTAGGCATGCTAAAAAAAATGACGAACAAAACATGACCGATTGCTTTTGTAATTGGTTGCAAGCGACTGTATGCAATAACTCGAAAGTTGTAAAAGCTTTTGTAAAAAAACTCAAACCTGCTCATTCATTCACCTTTCTTTGAATTTTTTTAGGCAATCATTTTTATTGTACAGTAAGGTGTGCGGCGAAGACAAGAATGATAATCTAGGCGTAGGCGATCAGATCAACTACGATTCGCCTAAAAAATAAAGCGAAAAAAGACAAATACAATAAGGGTTATAACGATTAGATTTATAGAATATTAAGGAAAAATAAAATAAGCTGTTTACAAAAGCTTTAAAAATGCTTAATAATAGACAAGGTGCCATTGTTGAGGTTTGTCGAAAAAAAGAAAAGGCCAACTTATGAAAATGAAGGGATGAGTGAGAGAGAGTGGATCTACAGTCCGTATTGTTCACATTTTTTTGGAGGGCTCGGAATCTTCCTGTTCGGAATGAAGTACATGGAGATGGTCTTCAAAAATAGCTGGTGATCGTCTGCGTGATCTGTTGGATAAGTTTACTACAAATCCGGTTATGGGAGTCATTGCCGGGATTGTCGTCACCTGTTTAATTCAAACGAGTTCAGGCACGACTGTACTAACCATTGGTTTAGTCAATGCCGGTTTCATGACGCTTAGGCAAGCGATCGGTGTTATTATGGGAGCCAATATCGGAACGACATTGACTGCCTTTATTATCGGCTTCAAAATTTCTAGCTATGCATTGCCGATTGTTGCTCTTGGTGCAGCGTTAATCTTCTTTTTCAAAAATAAGAGAACGAATCATTTCGGTCAAGTAATTTTTGGATTCGGAGCTCTGTTCTACGGGTTGAATTTGATGGGGGATGGGATGGCGCCTCTGCGCGACCTTGACGCTTTTACAACTTAACGTTGAAATTAAGCGAAACACCAATTTTAGGCGTATTTATCGGGACACTTCTTACGATGCTGATTCAAAGCTCTACAGCCTCAATTGCGTTATTACAGCAGCTGTATGATCAAGGAGCAATGGAGCTGAACGCCGCGCTGTCTGTTTTGATCGGCGATAATATCGGAACGACGATTACCGCGGTATTTGCCGCCATCGGCGCTTCAATTGCTGCAAAGCGCGCCGCCTTTACTCATGTTATATTTAATTTAATTGGTGCTGTACTTGTGCTGTTACTATTTATTCCATTCACAAGTTTGATCCAATTTCTCGAGGTTCAACTTTCTTTAAATAAACCGATGACTATTGCTTTTGCCCACGGCTTTTACAATGTCTCAAATACGTTAGTACAATTACCATTTGTTGCTATACTTGCCCTTATCGTTACGAAGCTGATTCCTGGAGAGGAAATTACAGTCGATTATAAGACGAAGCACCTTGACCCACGCTTTATCGGGAGCTCCCCAGCCATCGCCCTTGGTCAAGCGAAGCAAGAAGTATTGCGCATGGCCGATTTTTCACAAAATGCTTTGGTTGAAGTCAGTGAATATATGATGAAGGGTGAAAAAAAGGAATGCGGAACTGGCAACGCAATACGAAGAAGCGATAAACAATCTCGATCGAAAAATCACTGACTATTTGATTCAGCTTTCTTCACGCTCTTTGTCAGGCCACGATTCGGAGCTTCATTCGATGCTCCTCGATACCGTTCGCGATATTGAACGTATAGGCGATCATGTCGAAAATATTGTCGAATTAAAGGATTATCAAAAAGCTAATAAAGTAGCGATGTCGGACAAAGCGCTTGCGGACTTAGAAGAAATGTTCGACTTGACGATTTCGACGCTGCAAGAAGCGATCGTCGCTTTAGAAAACGACGATTTGGAGCGAGCCCAATCTGCCATCAAAAAAGAAGAACAAATTGATCAGATGGAGCGAAAATTGCGAAAGCAGCACATCATCAGAATCAATGAGGGCAAATGCTCCGGAGCTTCTGGGATTGTGTTCGTCGATATTGTCAGCAACCTGGAACGAATTGGAGACCACGCTGTAAATATTGCAGAAGCAGTTACTGAACATTATGTGTAAGCTTAGAAAAAGGAGGCTCCCTCCTTTTTTTATTGATCATAAATAGTTTTGTCCAGGTTGACTTTTTTCGTGTATGTAAACGAGACAAGCCGATTAGAATTTAGCGTTTCAGAGCGATCGTTGATCAACTAGTGACGAAGCTCTGTCAGCTCTTGACGTGCAAGTATTGGCTATCAAAGGCTTGTTTCATTGATTGACCTGTGGTAAAGTATGAATGGCGTGATTACGCTGTTCGTCTTGCCAAACTCAGGCTGGTAAGTAGAGATTTTAATAAATTCGGTATTGACGTCTAACTGTGCACATGCTATTATAGTTCTTGTCTTTCTTATTCCACAGTAGCTCAGTGGTAGAGCAATCGGCTGTTAACCGATCGGTCGTAGGTTCGAATCCTACCTGTGGAGCCAACGGATCTTGGCGGTGTAGCTCAGCTGGCTAGAGCGTACGGTTCATACCCGTGAGGTCGGGGGTTCGATCCCCTCCGCCGCTACTCTTTTTTTAAAACAGCTTCGTTCAGTGACATGGCGGTTGTGGCGAAGTGGTTAACGCACCGGATTGTGGTTCCGGCATTCGTGGGTTCGATTCCCATCAGCCGCCCCATACGGACTTAGCTCAGTTGGTCAGAGCGGTCGGCTCATAACCGATTGGTCGTAGGTTCGAGTCCTACAGGTCCATTTTTTAAATTGAAGGTAGGAGGCTACAGTCCAGCCTCCTACCTTGCTTCAGACAACTAAACTGGAGGAGTACCCAAGTCCGGCTGAAGGGATCGGTCTTGAAAACCGACAGGCGGATTAAACCGCGCGGGGGTTCGAATCCCTCCTCCTCCGCTCATGCTAGCCACTTCATCTCATAAGGTGAGGTGGCTTTTTAATGTTGTCGTATAGAACAGGCGAAACGCGCCGATACGAATGACATAAAGGCGGGGCACAAGCTGGTTACTTCGGGAGCTGAGCACTGTGCTGCTAAAAATAGAGCCAAGTGACAATTCCAACTGCTATGCAGTAAACGGCAAAATAACTAAGCTTCGCACGTTTTACCATATCGATCATCCATTTAATACCGATCAGAGCAGAAAGGAAGGCAGCGGCGAACGCGAGCCAGAGCTCCTTGATGTAACGAAGGTCGAGACTATTCATAAAATCGGTTAATTTGAGCAAAGAGAGCCCTAAAATAATTGGAATCGATAATAAAAATGAGTAACGGAGCGCTAAATCTTTTGATAGCCCACACCATAGGGCGGCGATTAACGTGCTTCCCGAGCGAGAGATTCCTGGAATAATCGCTAGCGCTTGAGCCACGCCAATGAAGATGCTGTCTTTCCAGTTAATCTCGGCTTGGCTCTTCGCTCCGGCCTGAATACCGTGCTCGATTAAGATCAAAAATAGTCCTGTAACGATTAATGAGACACCAATAGTGGCCGGAGTCGTCAAGGAATTCCCCAGCATTTGTTCAAACCCTTTGCCAACAATCATAGTAATCAAGGTGGAGGCAGCCATGAACAGAACGAAACGAAAATTATTTTTGGCAGATGCCGTTCTTCTCGTGAAATAAACGAAAAAAATCACGCAGGACTTGATAAAGATCCTGACGAAAATAAAAAAAGAACGGCGAGCAGCGACGCTACGTGCAAAAATAGCTCAAATGAAAGCTGGGTCCCTTGCATTTCGATTCCGAGCAGTCGTCCGAACAAGATTAGATGAGCGGTGCTGGAAATCGGCAAAAACTCTGAAATTCCCTGAATAAAGCCGATAAATAGAGCTTCTATCCAATTCATGCGCTTCCCTCCAAGAGTAATGCTTGGACTATGTGTATGGAAAGGCGGCGGTGAATATGACAAGCCGCGTAACAATCAGAAAATTTCATGCTCGCGCTCGGATGAGCGTAACCGTTGCAAGCAAGTGAAAATTTTGGTAACGTAGAACATAGACTTATGAAACATTTATGTTTGTAAAGTCGTTCTTCATAATTGGAGAGCAATCTCCAAATACTTTTTTTACAAACCAAGGAGGAGATTTTGAAATGGCATACGAATTACCGCAACTGCCTTATTCCGCAAATGCACTGGAGCCTCACATTGATGAGCAAACGATGAACATCCATCACGGAAAGCATCACAATACGTATGTAACGAAGCTAAACGCAGCATTGGAAGGTCATGCTGAGCTCGCTAACAAAAGCATTAATGATTTGGTGAGCAACCTTAATGCGGTGCCGGAGAGCATTCGCACAGCTGTCAGAAACAATGGTGGTGGACATGCTAACCACACATTCTTTTGGCAAATCCTTTCTCCAAACGGCGGTGGAGCACCTTCCGGCGAAGTTGCAGCTGCCATTGATGAAACCTTCGGAAGCTTTGATGCCTTTAAGGAAAAGTTTGCTGATGCAGCGGCTAATCGCTTCGGTTCTGGTTGGGCTTGGCTTGTCGTAGATGGCGGCAAATTAGAGGTAACGAGTACTCCAAATCAGGATTCACCATTGTCTGAAGGGAAAACGCCAATTCTTGGTCTTGATGTATGGGAGCACGCCTATTACTTAAATTATCAAAATCGTCGTCCTGATTACATTAACGCGTTCTGGAATGTTGTTAATTGGGATGAAGTTGAAAAGCGTTACAAAGAAGCAAAATAAATCAAGCAGAAGGAGAGAGATGCACAGGGCATTGTCTCTCCTTTTTCTATGCGTGTAAAACAGAAAGAGCCATTGCAACTTCCCTTGCAAAAGAGACGGAAAACGCACATGCGGTCTCTAGACGAATTACATAAATTGGCTTTCACTAAACCGAAAAGCTTTTCGTATAACGACATTTCATTAAGCCACACTAGTGATGAGGGTGGTGGAGTCGGTGAAGAAATCGTTATTAAACAAAGTGATTGGCGATGTAGAGGTCACTAAAGACTTATCTTTATTGCTAGTCATCGGAGGTTTGTATTCATTAAGTATTGCCCTCTCCAATACGTTTGTGAATGTCTATTTATGGAAGCAATCGGGTGAGTTTATTGACATTGCTTTGTACAATTTAGCTGCTGTTATTTTTCAGCCTTTGACCTTTATCCTTGCCGGACGACTGGCAAAGAAAGTCGATCGTGTGATTGTTTTGCGTTTGGGCGTCAGCTCCCTCTCGTTTTTCTTTTTTACCGTATTGTTTCTAGGGGAAAAAACGAGCGAAAATTTACTCTTGTTAGGTTCGTTACTCGGAGTTGGCATGGGCTTTTACTGGCTAGCCTTTAACGTGCTAACATTTGAAATAACCGAACCGGAAACGAGAGATTTTTTTCAATGGCTTTTTAGGGTTATTGTCTTCTTTTGCAGGCATGATTGGACCGATCGCCGCTGGATTTATCATTACGAGAATGGAAAAGCTGACAGGCTACACGGTTATTTTTGCGATTTCTCTCGGGCTATTTGTCCTCGCGGTGATTTTAAGCTTCCTGCTGAAGCGTCGAAGTGCCAAAGGTCAATTTTACTTCAAGCGAATATTGGCAGAAAAGCGCAATAACAAAAACTGGAGCAGCATTTTAAATGCTCATTTTTTTTCAAGGCTTACGAGAAGGAACCTTTGCTTTTGTGATCGTCGTGTGGATTTATATCGTCACGAAAAGTGAAATGGCGCTCGGAACCTATGGGCTCGTTGCATCTGCTGTTCAATTCGCCGCCTATTATACAGTCACTCGCTTGATTAAAGAGTCCTTCCGAAAAAAAATCGATTCTAATCGGCGGAATTTTGCTGTACGCTGCTATTTTTATTATCGTATTCGAGCTGTCGTTTACGAAGCTGATTTTTTATGGAATCGTCATCTCGATCGCTTATCCGCTTTTGCTCGTCCCTTACATTTCTTTAACGTATGATGTCATTGGCCGCTCATGGAAATCAGGTGAGATGAGGATCGAGTATATCGTTGTGCGGGAGCTGTTTTTGAATGCGGGCCGAGTCGTTTCTGTGCTCACGTTCATTACAGCGATTTCGCTCTTTCCTGAAGAAAAGAGCATTCGGGCGCTCCTGCTCATTTTAGGTGCCGGACATAGTCTCATTTATTTTTGCGTTCGCCGAATTCGTTTTAGGTCAAGTAAGGACGGAGAACGCTTGGGCTTTGCTAGGCAAAAAAAACGAAGAAGGCGGTGGGAGCAACGGGTCAACGGTGTAGAATGCAAAGCCTTCACCCATTGACAGGGAAGGCTGTTATGGTATAATACAGTTAACCTAAATACCTGCCGTGTTAGTCAGCTTCTCCCTGTTTCGAACCTTGGATTTAGAAAGGGAGCCCTAAATTGACGATCGGCCACCATGCCAGAGCAATTTCTGGACGTTGAAAGATAGTCTGCGGGCACCCACCTACGTGAGTAGGTTCATGAAACAATGAAGCAACGGCATACGCGGGTGTACGAAACGAATTGCTACTAGACACCTTACAGGGTGTCTATTGTTTTTGTCTACATATACATGCAAACAGGTTGAACGAGGGGGATAGTTTGGCAAAAACGAAGCAAAAGAAAAAGCGTCACGTACCAGTCAGATTAAATATTTTGTTTTTCGCGGTGTTTATTTTATTCTCCGCTTTAATTCTCAGACTCGGTTTCGTTCAAATTGTCGAGGGAGAGGAAGCGGCAAAGCAGCTTGAACGAACGAGTAATTCAACGGCCCGTATCGACGCACCCCGGGGCATATTTTATGATCGCTACCAAAATGTCGTCGTGGATAATGAATTGGAATTATCGGTTACCTACACGAACCCTTCGGAGCAAACAGGCGCTGACGATATGCTTGCAATAGCTAGAGATCTTGAGAAGTTGATTGATATTGATACTGATCGAACATTCCCTGAACGCGATAAACAGGACTTTTGGCTACTGCTTCAAGATGAAGAAACGAGAAATGAACTCGTGTCAAAGGAAGAACGAGACGGCCTTGATTCAGGCGAACAGTATCAACTCGAGATCGATCGCGTAACAGAGGAGCATCTGAACGAATTAACGGAAGAAGAAATCCGAGTGTTCGCGATCTTTCGAGAAATGCGCAGAGGCTACGCGAATACGCCACAACGAATCAAGCGCGGTATAACCGAGGAGGAGGCGCACAGGCTTAGCGAAAAGCTTGATCAATTACCAGGAGTGGACATATTGCGTGATTCACGCCGAAACTATGTTTTCGGCGACTCGTTCCGCACACTGTTTGGCTCTACCGGTCAAATTCAGAGCGAGAAGCTTGATTACTATTTATCAAGAGGCTATGAACGCTCCGATATTGTCGGTACGAGCTTTCTCGAAGCCCAATACGAGAACGTATTGCGTGGCGAAAAAGCGGTCGTCGAAAACATAACGACTTCGAGTGGAGGAGTGGTCGATCATAAAACGAACGAACGGCTCGGCCAGCGCGGGAACGACCTGATTATGACGCTCGATATGGAAATGCAGCAAAAGTTAGAAGACATTGTTCAGTCACACGTAACGAGCAATCTTGGCATGTACTTGAGCGATCGTAGCGCTTATGCGGTCATGATGGACCCGCGTACCGGCGATGTGCTGGCAATGGCTGGCTATAACGATGCAGTCGGCTCCAATTCTGATAAAAATGATGATCACTTAGGGACGATTAATAAGGCGTTTGAAATGGCTCAACTGTCAAGGCGGCAAGTGTGCTGACCGGATTTCAGACGGGCGTGACCTCGATCGGCCAGTCCTTTTATGACGCACCGATAAAGCTGAGAGCAACCGAGGAGAAAAAAAATCGGTTAGGAATATGGCTGGGTAGACGACGCCACAGCCTTAGAACGCTCCTCCAACGTATATATGTTCTACATCGGAATGCTGATGGGGAATATGAACTACAGCCGCGACATGCCGATAAACTCGGCTGCGGCTACAGAGGCTTATGATCAATTGCGGTATTATTTTAGCCAGTTTGGCCTTGGCGCCGAGACGGGTATCGACTTGCCATCAGCCTCTACAGGTGTGGCGGGTGATCGCCATTTGGACGGTAGGCTACTCGACTTTATGATCGGGCAGTACGACACGTATACCCCGCTGCAAATGGCGCAATACATTTCCACGATTGCTAATGACGGCTATCGCATGAAGGCACGCCTTGTTTCAGAAATTCGTGAGCCATCCTCAAATCCGGAGGAGCCCGGCGCCGTTGTGCAAAAGTTTGAGCCGACGGTTCTGAATCGCATCGATATGAGTGATGCCCACATTTCACGCGTCCAGCAAAGCTTGCAGCGTGTCGTCCATGGAACAAACGGAACCGCAAGAACAACGTTTAAAAACGGATTGAATCATTCAGTGAGGGTAGCTGCCAAAACGGGAACGGCCGAGTCCTTCACTCATGTGAATGGCAGACTCGTGGAAGGGAATAACCAAACATTTATCGCCTATGCGCCCGCCGACAATCCTGAAATAGCGATTGCTGTCGTTGTTCCGCACGTCAGTACGTCAAGCTCGGATACATCGGTTTCTCAACGAATCGGTGCAGACATGATGAACCTGTACTTTGACTTGCAAGAAGAGCGCGAAGGTCCGGTAGAAGTAGATGAGCAGGTGCTTGAAGACGTAGAAGAGACTATCGATTAAGAAAAAAGGCGGGCGTCCATCGATGATGGAAGGCCCGCCTTTTTAATCCTGCAGAGGAGCTAAACGTTTTCGGTTAAGTATGATTTCAGGAGATGCTCGACTTCCATTGGTGTGAGCTCTGTTTCAGCCGCGATCTCCTCACTAGAATAACCAGCTTCATGCCAATGAACAACATCCTTCAGCAGCTGTTCACGTGAAGAAAGCCGCCCTTGCTGCTCGAAGCTTTGTTCTTGCGGCAACAGCAATTCCTCCTCCAGTAGACTCATCCTCTTTTTCAACTGATAGATTTCTTGCATGACTGTCATCGAAAACTGCTCAAGCTCTTCTGCTACCTTTGCCGCCTGATCGCGACGAAAAAGGATAGTAGAAGTAAAACGATTGCAAGGCCTAATAAACCAGCTATTGTCCATTCCATTAAGGCGTATACTCCTTCGTTAATTTCCTGCTCAGTCCCTGTGTCTTTTGACCCGACTCTATTATATCATTACAACCACCGAAAGCCTACTGATTTAAAGGTTCCTTCATCGCCACGCGTTTTCCAGCCCGAGCAAGTCAGCAAGCTTTCAAACGAATGCACTAGTCTCGATCACGGATTTATCGATCGTGTCCTAGTTGCATTATTTCGGGAGAATCGTAGATAGAGATTCTCGTATGGTAGGCAGCAGTAACAGTATGCATGAAGGCCCTCGCTTCTGCAAAAGTTGACAAAAAATTTTGACAGCGATTGATAGCAAATTTTCACGAAATATTTTTTTAAAAAGAGAGGCGTTAGGCTTGCGTGTTGTTTGACAAAATAAGACAATTTAACCTTCTTGTTCCTACCTATCTAGCAAGGTATGATAAATCTATGAATTGTTATGGTGGACTGAACAGGCGTTTTCAGTATCGTACTTGCAAGCTTTCCAAATAATCGTTCAATACCGATCGCGAAGGAGTTGAAAAAATTAATGTATCCTCTTATCCAGAATCAACATTTGCAGCAGGAGCAGGCGAAAGCTCTATTTCAGGACGAGGCTTATGTAAGCGAGCACCAAAATGAAATTGCTCAGCTTCAAGTGGACCCAAGGCTAAAATTAACATTTTACCGCTTGGACCAGAATGGACAGCAAGCATTATCGTCTCGTTTAGGCTTGTGGTTTGAAGGGGAGTGCGCGTGGATGGAGGCACCGGAATGGGATTTATATCCGGGCTATTACCAAAAAGAATTCGTTCAAATGAGTCTCGCCTATCATCGCTTGTGGGATGTGCAGCTCACGTTATTTGATCGCTCTTATTTAAAAGGAGAAGGTGTGATCCGAAACCTGTTTATAAAAAATCAATCGAACGCTGAAAGAAAAGTTCGCTTGGTTTTTCAGCAAAAACCAATGATCGCGGTAGAAAACGATGAAATGATTTTTTATTCCCCTCAGGCAAAAGCGCTTTCACATTATCATGATCAAGGCTACACTTTAGTATCTGGTAAAAGTCGGGACGGGGAAGCGCTACATTTTGCAGCTGGAAAAAGCGAAGCGATTTGGAACGAATCGAAGGGAAGGCTAATGCTTGCCCCGATTGCTACCGAGACATTAGACAGTATGTTTACGATCCATTTTACGCTCCCTGCTTGGAGTGAGGCAGCGGCACAAATGTGGATGCTTCGCCACTCATCGCTTGCTATTTTGCAACAGCAGCATCAACAGCTGCTCAATTAATCGAACTGTAAAGAAAATATACTTGATCCCAAACCAGAGGTTTGCTATGATATTTGAGTATGATGAATTGGTTTGGAGGGATAGAAATGCGTGTACAAGTTACTCTTGCTTGCACAGAGTCAGGAGACCGGAACTATATTACAACGAAAAATAAGCGAACAAATCCAGAGCGTATTGAATTGAAAAAATACAGCCCTAGATTAAAGCGTCACACGTTGCATCGTGAGACTAAATAAGCAGCTGGGTTATTCCACTGCTTATTTTTTTACATAAAAAGAGAAAATGGTCGCCAGTACAGATTTTTGAGAATTTCACTTACATCTTCCGATAATTGGAGGTCAGTCGAGATGAGGCAACAAAAACAGCTTATGCGGACTGAGCTCAAAAAGCAGCTCGCTTCACTGGAGCACGACGAGATTCAGAGGCAATCAGCGCAACTGGCACAGTACTTAATTAAGCAAACCTTTTGGCAAAGCGCCGAAGTCATCGGCTTGACGATAGCTCGCAAAGGCGAGGTAGCGACTCGATCTTTAATCGAGACGGCTTGGCAGCAAGGAAAGCGAGTCGCTGTACCGCGCGTCAACCGAGAAACAAAACAGATGCATTTTTATCAAATAACCGATTTTACTCAAGTAGAATCAACATTTATGGGGCTAAAGGAGCCGAATACAACAATCTGTTCGAAGTTCGACAAAAGCGAAATTGACACGCTTGTCGTACCGGGACTGGCCTTTGACAATCAAGGCTATCGTCTTGGATATGGTGGCGGCTACTACGATCGCTTTCTGGAAGATTATGAGGGTGTGACGGTTGCGCTAGCTTTATCTACCCAACTGATCACGTCCATCCCGAAAGAGGGGCACGATCTTCCGGTACGTTTTGTCATCACACCAGAGGGAGTGATCTAGTGGTTTTGCTTTTGTACTTCGGCGTAATGCTTCTCGCATTTGCTGCCTACTTTTTTTTAAAAAGCTAACAAAAGCAGGCGCACTAGCGGCGCTAATCGTCGGAAGTCTCATTACTTTCGGATTAGGAATCCAAGGTTTATTGCTTCTAGCTCTTTTCTTTATGAGCTCAACTTTTTGGAGTTCCTATCAACAAGAAAGAAAGGAAACTGAAGTACGCCAAAAGACGGATGCCGTAATGAATGGCAGGTGCTTGCTAACGGAGGAGTAGCCGCGGCGTGTGCTGCCTTGTATGGATTCTTTCCAATAGACCTCTGGCTTTTTGCATTTATTGCCAGCTTAGCCGCGGCAAATGCTGATACATGGGCATCAGAGCTTGGAGCTCTTAGCAAAACAAGGCCGCTTCACATCGCTAGTAGGAAACGTGTCGAGCAAGGGACGTCTGGAGCGGTAACAGCTCTTGGCATGCTTGCCGCACTTGGAGGAAGCTTATTCCTAAGCGGCGCCGCCTTTTTGTTTTGGCAGCCAGTTGTTTCTGTCTTTCTAGTCGGCCTGCTCACCTTAGCAGGCTTTATCGGCAATTTGGTCGATACTGTAATCGGCGCATATTATCAAGTTGTTTATCGCTGCGAGCAGTGTGGTATAAAAACTGAGAGAGAGCAGCATTGTGGGCGTGCGACGAAACAAGTTCACGGAAAGAGTTGGCTTGGAAATAATGCTGTCAACTTTAGCTGCACCCTTTCAGGAGCGTTAATTGGTATCGGGATAGGTATGCTAGTTTGAAGTAGCGGCAATAAAAAATCCTTTTGCAGACTTCTACAATAAAAGGGAAGACCGCAAGGCTTGTCGAAGGAGGATCAGATGATGAGTGAATCCTATGAGCGTTATTCAAGACAAATGCTGTTTGCGCCTATTGGCCGGGATGGGCAACATCGCTTAGCGCAAAGTCGAGTGCTAGTCGTTGGCGTCGGAGCGCTTGGCACAGTAATTGCTAACCACCTCGTTCGCGCAGGAGTTGGTTACGTTCGCATCGTCGATCGGGATTATGTGGAGATGAGTAATTTGCAACGGCAAATGCTATTCGATGAAAAGGATGTAGCGGAGAGCTTACCGAAAGCAGTTGCCGCCAAACAGAAATTGCAAAGTATGAATTCAGCGGTGACGATCGATGCTCATGTGTCCGATGTTACAACAGAGACGATCGCTTCCTTACTTGATCGGATTGACCTTGTGCTGGACGGCACTGATAACTTTCAAACGAGATTCTTATTAAATGATGCATGCTATCAAAAAGGCATTCCTTTTGCATATGGAGGAGCAGTTAGCTCACGCGGCATGTCAGCCCTGTTTATTCCTGAAAAAAACGCCATGCTTGCGCTGCTTTATCCAGCAAGGCGATGGGCAAGGGCAAACCTGTGATACAATCGGTGTTATTAGTCCAGTAGTCGATTTGGTAGCCTCTTACCAGGTCGTGGAAACGCTCAAGTATTTAGTAGGGGGACAGAAGTCACTTCGCTCGACGTTAAAAACCTTTGACGTCTGGAATAATGAGCAATTTGATTTGACGATGTCTAAAGCGAAGAGCGATTGCCCGACCTGTCAAAGAAAAGAATACCCCGCCTTACAGTCCGAGACAGGCAATGCGATGACGACATTATGTGGGAGAGAAACGGTTCAATTCCGACGTAAGCAGCGCCTGGAGCTCAACGAGTGGGCTAACCGGCTGAAGGCAGTTGCGGAAGTAAAGGAAACGCCATTTTTGCTTAAGGTTCAAATTAAGGAGGGGGAGCGATTTGTTCTTTTCCTGACGGACGAATTCTTATTCAGGGTACTGAGGATTTGACACGGGCACGAAGCCTGTACAGCAAATATATAGGCGATTAAAACAATTTTATTGTTATAGGGGAAGTATGAGGCTTACTTTCAGTATACAAAGAAAATCGGGTCGGTTTAATTAAGAGTGTCAGTAAGAAAAAGCTTCATTGCTCCTTCGAAGGTAAGCAATGAAGCCGAAAAGACGCGTTTTTTATAAAGAAATCACTTTCTCGTTAGCTTGTCCTAAAATTAAGCATGAATATGAGGAAGCATTTGCAAGATGAGACCGGCGTCAAGAACTTCTTTGGCAGAACCAGGGAAAACCAATGTCACGACAAACCCGACAGCAAGTAAAGTGGCGATTGTTTTTTTTCATTTGAAAATCCTCCTCTTAGTTAAATGAATTTTTTTTATTATTCTTTACAAGTCATACTATGACAGGTTTGGACAAAGTTTGTATTTGTCTTCATGGCAAATTGACACGAAAAATTGCGCTTTTAGGCAGGTTTTTCTCACGCACATGGCGAATGAAATAATCATAATTATTTTTTTACTATATAAGGAGGCGCCATGTATTATGAAATTGGGCAAAAAATAAAGGAACTTCGCCAGTTTTATGACATTACGCAAAAGGAGCTTGCCGAGGATATTTGTACCCAGGCAACGATTTGCAAAATTGAAAGGGGGGAAATTCAGCCTACTTCCTTAATCCTGCATCAATTGGCCATTCGTTTAGGAGTTGACGCGAACTACTTTTTTTTCCGAATATGAAGCGCCCCGTTTAAATTACGCAGCGGAAACGAGCGAACAAATTCGTTACCATCTGCGGCGGAATGAATATAGTGAGGCCAAAAAAAATGATCGAAAACGAATTGCATAATCCGCTGTTTAAATCAGAACCGTTAAAAAAAGTTTATTTTATGGGCTTACGGGGTTTGTTATTATTATGTAGAGAAAAGCTATTCTGTAGCTGTTGCCTCCTTAGAAGAGGCCCTTGCTGTCAAGACGAATATGGCCAAAACAACTTCAACCCTTGAAGTCGAAATCTTAAGCTCTTTGGCGATTATCGAGAGTGAAGAACGGAACTATTCACTCGCAGTAGAAAAATATGAACTCGCTTTAGCAAAATGCAAGAAGCTCCCGCAATTCAACGCTCAGCTTTACATTCGAATCAACTACAATTTCAGTAGAACCTCAGTATTTATGGACAACCTCAACCTTGCATACAATTTAGTCAATGACGCTATTATTACTTCATATCGTATTCATTCCTTATATTTACTAGGCGAATCACACTTTCAAAGAGGTTATTGCTCCTACTTGCTTGGACAAAAAGCAAAAGCGATTCAGGATGTTGCCGATTCTCTTTGGATTTTCAGTAAAACCGAAAATCAAGCGATGCACGATATCGCAAGTCAATATTATAAGAAAATGAAGCGCGGTAAACGTTTAGCATAGTGCGAATAAGCCTTGTCTCATATGATTCGCATGCAAGCTTCGTTTTTTTTCATTATCGAACGGATAAGATGACGACTTTCCACACAAAGTAAGGGCAAGGAGGGTCGCAACTATGGTAAATCGCTTAGTTTCATTACTCTGTCTAGCTATTTCATTTTATTTAGGCTATAAATATCGTTATCGAATTATCAATATAACGTTTAAAAAACCGTGGATCCGCAGGTTCTTGCTAGGTTTAGCTATGCAAATTCCCTATGTGCGAGAACAAATGCTAAACACCATCTTCACAAACAATCGAGCGGCACATTGATATAGGCTTTTAATTAGTACCTTTTCGGGTGAGGAAGAGCTATCGGGTTGTTTATCCCTATGTTGCCCACTGAACGAGAATATGTGCGTCCATATGTCGGCGGAAAACGATCGAAGGTGCGTGCATTTGCCGAGCAGATACGCTCATTCCCCTTCAAAAGCAGCTTTTCGCATGAGTAAAGCTGCTTTTTATCATGCGTTGATTGTGTTCAAATCATTGCTCATACACCTCTCTCTAATGTATGATTGAAGCGCAGTCATACGGAGGGGTCATTTTCGGTTGAAGCTAGAAAGGATGAGAACATGGATGTTTTGCAGCACGATTATTTTTTCTGGAAGCTGATTGATTACTTCGTACATGAGCGAAACTATCGAGTTCTCAACCAGCAGGGAATGGAAGTATGGTTGGAGGAGGATGGGGTCAAACCGAATAGGGTTTTCAGAATTGTACGCAAGGATATCGATTGGGGAAATCGGCTCAAGCAGGATATCCTTGAAGCTGGCAGCCGTTTTGAATACATTAGAAAGCAACTTGGTTTAAAAGAGCTTGAAGCAGAAAATTTGTATGTGTCGCTCTTACCTCCTGTCGACGAATGGGAGTACTTGCAAAAGACGGTGTATGTCGGTAAGGGCAAGAGGACAAAAATGCGTTCGACGTTATTACTTCAAGATGAAGAGCAACGAAATCGCATACTGGAAGAAAGATTTCCGAAGCTTAGAAGTATGGAAATCCGGACGTTTAGCAACAGCGTCGAAACAGAGGCAGAAATCGTTCGAATCGAAGCGAACCTTCGCCAAAGCACAAAGGAGAAGCAAGCAAAAGAGCGTTCCTTATTCACGTTCGGCAAGCCGTTGCTTACGTATTTGTTAATGGCTGTGTCTGTGCTACTGTTTATGTATGTTGAAACGAATGGCGAAAGCACTTCCGTATCGACATTAATCGAATACGGGGCCAAATACAATCCGCTTATTCTTGAAGGAGAGTGGTGGCGGCTGCTGACGGCGATGTTTTTGCATATTGGAGTCGTTCACTTGGCGATGAACATGCTAGCCCTGTTTTACTTGGGCGGGATGGTGGAGAGAATTTATGGAACCGGACGTTTTTTTTCGGGATATACTTATTTGCCGGGCTGTTTGGTTCTCTTGCTAGCTTTGCTTTTAACGATCAGGTTGCCGCTGGCGCGTCTGGAGCTATTTTTGGCTGCTTTGGTGCGTTGCTTTATTTTGGAACGATTTACAGGAAGCTGTTTTTTTCGTACGATTGGAATGAATTTATTAGTGATTTTAGCGATTAACCTGGCCTCGGTTTTATTGTGCCAATCGTTGATAATGGAGCCCATATCGGAGGCTTGGTTGGAGGCTATTTAGCTGCGGCAGCCTTCATTTGCCTAAGCATCGATTTCATATTAGGCAAGTAGGTGTGACTTTTCTTGCCTTACTCGGTACGATTTCACTCATAGCGTACGGTACAACAGCTACGAGAGGAGAAGAAGCTGATAGGCTTGATGTTCAAATTGCTCATGAGTATATTGAACAGGAGCAATTGGAAATGGCCGCTCCTTTTTTGCACAGAATCGTCGCCAAGGAAACTTCTGTCGCGGAAGCCTACTTCCTGCTTGCCTATATCGAAATTGTTGAAGGAAATCCCGCTGAAGCAGAAGGACTTTTGCAAACAGCAATCGCCCAAAAGCCCGACTTTGATCAGGCGCATTTTAATTTGGCGCTCGTCTTCCTTGAGCTTGGAAAGGAAAAGGAAGCTCTTGAATCGTTGGAGCGTGCGATCGAACTCGCTCCTGCTGAAGAAAGCTACCGTGAGTTATACGAGCAGCTTAAAGGCTGATTGCTACCCCTTCGCGACCTTAGGCATTATGTCTTCTTTTCCGACAAGGAGATTGACTCGCAAAACCCATCCCGTTTCTAGCACAGGATGGGTTATTTGACATCATTTTTTTTATGCAGGGCTTGAATCGAAGCGGCAATTTGCTGACCTTCAAAACTCTGAATGTACCGAAAGGAAATGTGTAAAAAAATATAGTAGTCTCGGCCGCCGGCTTTTCTTTTAAAAGCAAAAGCACCGTCTGCAGAATGCCTGCCTACGTAACGTTCGTAATTGACCAATCCACCATAAATAATAAAAGCAACACGCGCAAATTGACCGGTCTTCTTAAAAAAAACAAAAGCAATGGTGGTAGGCTACGATTCGTGCTCGTCCATATCAAGCTCAAATAAACGGTCTTCAATAAAAAAAATTCGTTTGATCAATCGCTTTTGTTTCATTCGCGAGAACGAGACCAATCGGAGTTGGACGCGGCGGTTTCACAATCGTGAAGCGAATGCCGTGCTTAGACGCTTCCTGTATATAATTAGAATAGCTTGGATAAGAAAGGTTACAATTAATAAACATGTGGAGATTACGTTCTGTTTTCATAAGGGATATCAGCTCTGGATAAACTCCTTTTTGTCTAACCTGTCGTTTCGTCAAGGCACAATGAATTCTTTCAGTAATCGTTGATAAAAAAAATCCGTCTTTCTTCCGGCTTTGTTTCAGGGGGCCCATACATAGCATTGTCAATGATGTCTTTCATTTTTTGATTCACAGGTTTTCCCCTCCTTTTTCTCCTTTTTTTTCGTTTTCTTGTCCTTCCTACCTTTCTTATTACATATCATATCATAGAAGGCCTGAAGAATAGGATTATTTTTACTTAAGGGGGCGTTCATGTTGTGGATCGGAATCGTCATTTTATTCTTTGTTTTTGCGCTCGGAGCAACGATAGGAGGCTTGTTCGCAGCTCCAAGAGTACAACCACGACCAGGAATATTGTTATTTTTTTGCGCTGCTGTTTCTGTTCGTCTGCTTTTTCGGTATGCTGTTTGGAATCCTTATCCCGAGTTGGTTTAGTTGGCGAATAACGGAATTTGTTGTCGTAATGTTATCGCTCGTTTTTATCGTTGCCGCATTTTCGCGATTTCATCCAACGCTTGGCTTCATTTACTTCGAAGATAAGCTAGTACTTTTTGCTTGTTGCCTTGTTTTTTTTCTAATTGGGGTCGAGGCCGGTTTATTTGGCTTTCGCGTGATTTTTGTTATCTTTTCAGCGATGCTTTTCTCGTGCGCATTGTTTGTCGGTCTTTTCATTCAACAGCGATTGCGTGGCCTGCTCTGGCGTCATTCTTTTTCGCCGTTCGTTCCGCTCATTTGGCTCCTTTTCGTATCGATGCTCAAGCTGTTATAATAGGAGTGAGGTGAGCGAAGTGAATACATTTTATGATGTTTTGCAATTGTTAAAGAGACACGGAACAATCATTTATACGAAAGATCGTGCCCTTGACCTTGCCTTAATGGAGGAGGAAGTACGTGAGCTTCATTCGTGGGGATTGATTGATAAAACAGTGTTTCAGCAGGCTTTGCTCATTTTACGAAAAGAGTTAAAACAAGCTGAATAGCAGAAGGTGGAGAAGGATGAGCGAAAAATGGTATGTAGGTATTGATGTTGGGGGAACAACGGTAAAGATGGCATTTATTTCTCAAGAAGGGGATTTACTTAAGAAATGGGAAATTCCAACGAATACGAGCGATGGCGGCAAGCAAATCCCGACTGATATTGCTCAGTCGATAACCGAAAAGCTGGACGAACTAAATGAACCGAGCAACAGGCTGCTAGCGATCGGGATGGGAGCGCCGGGCTTTATTGAAATGGAGACGGGCTACATTTACTTAGCGGTGAATATTGGCTGGAGAGACTTCCATTTAAGAGAGCTTCTTGAAACGGAAACGAACCTTCCCGTAGTAGTCGACAACGATGCCAATATTGCTGCGTTAGGAGAAATGTGGCGAGGAGCTGGTGGAGAGGCTGAAAATATTCTTTTTGTGACTTTAGGAACCGGAGTCGGCGGCGGAATTGTCGCTAACGGCCAAATCTTGCACGGGGCTAACGGCATGGCTGGTGAAATAGGTCACATTACATCGATTCCAGAAGGAGGAGCTCCATGTAATTGTGGGAAAACAGGCTGTTTAGAAACGATTGCCTCTGCTACTGGAATTGTTCGTACGGCTACAGAAGGTTTGAAAGCGCATCCGGATAGTAGTCTTCAAGCCATTTATTTAAAAAACGGCGCACTGACTGCAAAGGATGTATTTGAGGCAGTCAATGCAGGTGATGCTTGGGCGCAACAGGTGCTTGATCATACGGCCTTTTATCTTGGACTTGCGCTCGCGAACCTGTCAAATTCAATAAATCCGGACAAGATTGTCATTGGCGGTGGCGTTTCTAAAGCTGGAAACGCATTAATAGAGCCATTGGTAAAACATTTTAATACATTTGCTCTTGAACGTGTAGCAGAAGGGACCGAGTTTAAAATTGCAACACTTGGAAACGATGCCGGTGTCATTGGCGGTGCATGGCTTGCGAAACAAAAGCACAGTTAGGATCACCTTCTGAACGATTTACCATAAAATATTGTAACGGACAAAGCTTTTTTTATTGGAAGAAAGATGCTATAATGGAGAAGCTGTATAACATTGACAGGTATCATCAAGAAAGAAGGAGATTTTGGAGGATGACTAAATTTCGGACAGAACGAGATTTACTCGGTGAAAAACAAGTTCCTGCTGATGCTTACTACGGGATCCAGACGAAGCGCGCTCTTGAAAACTTCCCCATTACTGGATACACACCTCATCCAGAGCTAATACGAGGTTTGGGCTTTGTCAAAAAAAAGCGGCAGCGATGGCAAATCGTGATGTAGGGGTATTATCGAGTAAAATTGCTGATGCGATTATTCGTGCCGCAGAAGAAGTGACAGAAGGGAAGCTTTCTGACCATTTTCTCGTCGATTCCATTCAAGGGGGAGCTGGAACTTCGTTTAATATGAATGCCAATGAAGTTATCGCCAATCGGGCGATTGAGTTATTGGGAGGAAAAAAAGGGCGATTATATCCGTGTCAGTCCTAACACGCATGTCAATATGGCCCAGTCAACGAACGATGCTTTTCCAACAGCGATTCATATTGCTTGCCTTCATCTGGCGGCGGGATTAACTGAAACGTTGGAGCAATTAATCAAGGCTTTGAAGCAAAAGGAAACCGATTTTGACAATGTCTTGAAGATGGGTAGAACTCACCTTCAGGATGCGGTCCCAATTCGCCTCGGTCAGGAGTTCGGCGCCTATAGTCGCGTACTTAGCGTGATTTGAAACGCATCAACCGTTCGGTCGATCACTTGTATGAAATCAATATGGGAGCGACAGCGGTAGGGACGGGCTTAAATGCAAAGCCTGAATACATCGAAAAAGTATCGGGGTATCTTGCAGAGATTACTGGCTTTCCGCTCGTAACATCTGAGAACCTCGTTGATGCTACCCAAAATACGGATGCGTATACGGAATTATCGGGTGCATTAAAGATACTCGCTATTAATTTATCAAAAATAGCTAATGATTTAAGGCTAATGAGTTCCGGACCGCGAACGGGTCTTAATGAGATTAATTTACCTGCCAGACAGCCAGGCTCATCGATTATGCCTGGAAAAGTGAATCCGGTCATGTGTGAAGTAATCAACCAAATTTCGTTCCAAGTGATCGGCAACGACCAAACGATCAGCCTCGCATCAGAGGCGGGACAACTAGAGCTAAATGTAATGGAGCCTGTACTCGTATTTAATTTGCTGCAATCCTTTTCGATTTTACAAAATGGAATGAGGGTATTCCGTGAGTTTGCGATTGAAGGAATTACCGCGAATATTGAGCATTGCCGCGAATGGTAGAGAAAAGCGTTGGCATTATTACCGCAATTAATCCGCATGTTGGTTATGAGGTAGCAACGCGAGTAGCGAAAGAAGCGATACAAACTCAGCGTTCGGTACGGGAAATTTGTTTGGAAAGAGGCATTTTATCTGAAGAGGAATTAAATGAGATCCTGAATGCTAAAGAAATGACAAAGCCCGGTATTGCAGGAGCCCGATTTATTTACGGGTAGATAGAAAACATCTGAGCTAATAGAATTTGGCTTAGATGTTTTTCTGTCGAGTTTGTGATCATTTGTTATTTCGTGAAACCTTTCCCGAGTTAGATACGTTAATAGAAATAGAGCTTTTTTTTGTCAAAAAGAATGTAATTTGTTTTTACTGTTGTATGAGATAATAGAAAGTAAAAGAATGGAAGATGACATAAAACTGTGCTTAGCGAGGGGAGGGGTACGTTGAAAAAACTGTTGATCGTTTGCCTGTTGTTCGCCTTGACAACAGCATGCTCTGCAAACCGGGAGAGCCAATTGCTGCCGCATCGTAATATTAATTTATTACAAAAGCATGAAGCACCTTCATCGTTTTTTAGCGGTCCCTCGATTCAGCCGATCAATCATAGCTCTTCCTTCGTAGAAGTCGTTGAATGGTATGACGAAGCTTCGGTTTTATACTTGAAGCAGGATCAAGAAATTTCCTCCCTCCAAGCGTACCAAATTTATGCTGGGGCATACTCAACCTTTTTTTGAAATAGAAGGCTTTATTATCGATGTTCAAGCGAATCTTAATCGTTCCCTGTTTGCTATTCACTATCTCGATCAAGAAGAAAATGCTGTATTCGTGATCGTTGACGAAACAGGGAATGTCCGACTGGAATTTGAGGAATATGGCGAGCAATATTCTATTTATTGGAATCCTTACAAGAAAGAAGAACTAATCCTTGTCAGCTATTTGCCTGATTGGGAGCTGGATACTTATTATATCAATGTTGAGGAGGAGCAGGTGAACGCCTTACCGCTGGACAACAGCTATTTTCAGTGGTTGGCAGAGGACGTCATCGGTTATTTGAACTGGGATCAACTGGAACCCGATTACCAAGCACCTCTTTATGCCTATCAATTGAGTAATGGCGATACTGAACATATCCGGGATGATGTAATAGCTTTATGGGCTTCGCTAACCAACGATTGCTGCAAGTAGGCGTTGACTCTTTGTACGAATTAAATTCGACATATACATTTTTTGAAGGGGAAAAGGCGAGCAGTCGATTCGAGGTGCCTATTCTAAATACATACTCGGATCAATGGTGGATTCCTTTTCATGTGTATGGAGCTATGACTGATGCTTTTTATTATGTCAAGCCCAAATACAGTGGTGATTTTATTAACTATGACGGCGGGTACGAGCTCGTGCGCTTTGATGTAAGTAAAAATGAAGAGGTCAACATTTTTCAGTTTGACGAGCATGTGCCAATGCTTCTGTCGCCGAATGAAGATTTGTTACTTTTCGGGAATCGTTTTGAGAGCATTCTTCATTTGAACGAAAGAACAGTCGAAAAATTGGTTGATTGAATGTAAGCTTGCAAAACTGAATGAATCTGTCATAATAGAAGCAAATCAAATAGGATGTAGAAAACTAGGGGTGCCTATATCAATAGGCTGAGAAAAAGGTAGTTTCCTTTTACCCTCGAACCTGATCTGGTTGGTACCAGCGTAGGAAAGTTCACTACAAATGAATGTATCATTATGTAGTAGCCGCATTTCCACCGTTGGTATGCGGTTTTTTTATTGTCTGTGAAAGGAGATTTTACAGTGAGGGATTTTCAGTTATATGTGATTACCGGGGAAGAGTTCCACCCGAATCGCGGGCTAATAGAGGTAATGGAAGCAGCGATTCAAGGTGGTGCTGATATCATTCAGCTTCGTGATAAAAAAAGCTCGAAGCGGGAAGTATTGAATAAGGCCAAGGCGTTACAGGACCTGGCCCGAAAGTATGATGTTCCTCTTATCATTAATGATCATATTGATGTCGCTTTAGCCGTTGATGCTGCTGGGGTCCACGTTGGCAGGATGATTTGCCATTAAAAGACGTACGGCGAATCGTCGGTTCAAATAAAATCATCGGCGTATCGACTCATCAAATAGAGGAGGCGCATGAGGCTGAAGCCGGCGGTGCCGATTATATCGGAGTCGGTCCGATTTTTACGACAAAGAGCAAGGAGGATGTCGTTGCGCCAGTAACAACTGCTTATATCCGGCAGGTGGCTGCCGAAATCTCAATTCCCTTCGTTGCTATCGGTGGAATTAAGCTTCACAACGTTGAAGAAGTATTGGCTGCTGGTGCTAAACGGGTATGTATGATTAGCGAAATCGTCGGCGCAAAGGACGTTCGCCAAGTCTCGCAACAGTTTCGGGAACGACTGGATAAAGGCAAGGAGGAATAAAATTGGAATTGAATATTAACGGGAAGAGCCATGATCTAGCGGTGACAACGCTTGATGAAGTAGTCAAGCATTTTGAACTGGACGCACACCTAGTCGTCACCGAAGTCAACGGGAAAATTATTGAGCGTGATTATTGGGACAGGACGGAGCTTCAGCCGCAAACGAGAATTGAGCTCGTCCATTTTGTTGGAGGAGGGTGATAGGCAGTGAAGCGCAAAAGCATAGTTATTGGTGGAAAAAAAATTGACCTCGCGCTTTTTCCTCGGCACAGGCCGTTATCCAAATCCATTTGTTCAAAATGAAGCGATTCGTGCCTCAGGTACGGAGGTTCTCACGTTTGCTATACGACGTGTCAACCTGGAGGCTCCTGCAGAGGATGCGATTTTACAGCACCTCAAAGGGCAGACCTTTACGTATTTGCCTAATACATCGGGTGCAAAAACAGCCGAAGAAGCGATTCGGATTGCCCGCCTTGCCCGCGCATCAGGATTGAGTGATTGGATCAAAGTTGAGATCAGCGTCGATGAAAAGACGCTTTTGCCAGATCCAGTGGAAACGCTGCGGGCCACAGAAACACTAGTCAAGGAAGGATTTACTGTCCTCCCGTATACGTCCGACGACCCGATTCTTTGCCGGCGACTTGAAGAGGCTGGTGCAGCTGCGGTCATGCCTGGTGGAGCTCCGATCGGTACGGGACTTGGAATATTAAACCCTTATAATATTGAGCTAATTGCTGAGCAGGCTAATGTCCCGATAATTGTTGATGCTGGCCTCGGCTCAGGCGCTGATGTCGCGAAAGCAATGGAGCTTGGAGCCGATGGTGTCCTAATGAATACTCCGGTGGCAAAAGCAAAGGATCCGGTAAAAATGGCTAAGGCCATGAAATACGCGATTGAGGCAGGCCGACTTTCGTATGAAGCAGGCAGAATAGAAAAAAAAGAAATACGCAACAGCAAGTAGCGGTTTCGCCACATTTTTGCCCAAATAGATAGCTTGTAAAGAACGAGTCAGCGTAGTCGCCCCCGTTGGAAAAAGTCGCCCTGTTGAGAGAAGGGAACCAAGAGCCGCCCTTGTTCGACTAGTAGAGGGCATCCTGTTTTCGACGGGAAAGGGGTGCATGAAAGGGGAGGTTCTTTATTGGAGCAGGAGGAGGCTGAGGGAGAGTCACCCTCAATGGAAGAAGCTTTTTTTAATCGCGTTTATTCATGGCTCGATAAGCTAGTAAGCCTCTTGGCTCCTTTAGCCCATATGATCCAGCAGAAAGCCTGACCGACGAATAGCAATACGTGAAAACAGCGTTTGATAACGTCTTGGGATAGGAAGTGAGCGAAGTGAGAGAGAAGATCGCGATATTAGGTGGTGGAGTCATAGGCTTAGCCTCAGCCTTTGAGCTGAGTCGTAGAGGCTATCAAGTGACCATTCTTGAGAAGGGACGGTGTGGCGGACAAGCGTCGGGAGCCGCAGCAGGCATGCTCGCTCCTTTTTCAGAAATTGAAGAGGATCCCGATGATTTTTTTTCACCTTTGCTTAGCCAGCCTTCGCCTTTACCCAGAGTGGCAAGCTGAGGTGCAGCGGATTTCCAAGCATAAGTTTGAATTTTCGCAATCCGGCAGCCTTCATATCGTTTACCACGAGGCAGACATATTGTCACTTGAAACGAGACTGGCTTGGCAGAGGGAATGGGGGGCAGAGGCTGATTTATTAACAGGAGCGCAAGCGAGAGCGCTTGAACCCGAGCTTGCTCCGTCTGTTGTTGCAGCGATGTACTACCCTGAGGAGAGCCATCTGTTTGCGCCAGACTATGTTCGGGCGTTGGAAGCGGCCTGTCGGAATAATGGTGTTGTCATCGAAGATGAGCTTCAAGCTGTTGAGATTGACGAATGGAAAAATGGAGTCGTTTTGCGGGCAAGGAACGGTAGGAGCTTTAATGCGGATCGTCTTGTTGTATGCACGGGAGCATGGGCGCAGGAGCTGGCAGAAACGTTTGCTTTTCCTATTCCGATTTATCCGATTCGCGGCCAAATCTGCGCGTATGAGCTTCCACCTAATACGATCAAGCATATTCTTTATTCGAGCCAAGGCTATTTAGTTCCGAAAGCGAACGGTACATTAGTGAACGGAGCATCAGAGGATATCGCAGGATTCCAAACGGAGGTGACCGAGCAAGGGATTGAGCGCTTAACAAACTGGAATCATCAGATTTTCCCCTTTTTAAAGGAACTGAAGCCATTCCACCGCTGGGCTGGGCTCAGGCCAGCTACGCAGGATGGCTACCCGCTTATCGGAGAGCTAGAGGCGGCTCCCCAAGTAATTATGGCGTGCGGGCATTATCGCAACGGTATTCTGCTCAGTCCTATTACGGCGATAACGGTAGCTGACCTCATTGAAGGCCAATCGCCGGCTGCTCCGATTGAGTGCTTCAAACCGGAACGTTTTACATAAGGAGAAGCTGGCCTTATGAAAATGCTCGGTTGAAATGAAAATAAACAAGCTCAAATCTGTAAACGTATATTTAATTCTCACTTAAAGGGGAGTTTACATTGGATCGTAGCGGTTATAGAAAGCGACATATTGAATGGATGGAAAATTTGGAGATAAACTCTTGGGCTGTCAAAATGTATCGTATTACAAAGAAGCGAAGTGCAATATCAACTAAATTGTTTGATGAGTCAAAACGATTAGCAAAACAGAACTTAAACGAAGCAGATCAAGAAGGTAACTCATATAAAGTTGCGTTTGTCATTTCTCATGAAGCTAGTGAGGCGATTTTTACACTTGTTAATTGGTGGGTAGAAGGGAACATGCTAATTACAAAGGTGTATAAATCATCTTTTGAGTCTCCAGAGGAATTTGAAGAAATCACAAACAGCAATATTGCAGGCGCATGTGTTTGGGAACTTGCCATAATTTCTTATGAACGAGACGCATGGGTTACTTACGTTCTTCAAAACAAGGAATCGTTGAAAAGTGGAATTAATAATTATCTTGAAAAGAAATACTTAGACTACATATAAAAGTTATTACTTATACTCTGCGGAAGCCTCAATGAGAAAGGATTGGTGCATGTGGACATCGCAAGAACATTAACGATAGCCGGCTCTGACAGTGGCGGTGGAGCTGGTATTCAAGCCGACTTAAAAACCTTTCAGGAGCTGGATACATTTGGGGCAAGTGTCATTATCGCAATCACTGCTCAAAACACACTAGGTGTTCATGGGGTATATCCCCTGTCGCTTGAGGCAATCGAAGCACAGATTGATGCGGTTCTGTCTGATATTGGTGCCGATGGGGTAAAAACGGGAATGCTCTTCGATGCGGAGATCATTTCACTGGTCGCCCGCAAGCTAAAAAAAGTACGGAGTAAAGAACCTTGTCATCGACCCGGTTATGATTGCTAAAGGCGGGGCCGAGCTCTTACAGGGAGCGGCAATTAAGGCGCTGACTGAGGAGCTGTTTCCGTTAGCTACGGTAATTACGCCAAACTTGCCGGAAGCCTCAAAGTTGCTCGGTGTCGCAACGATCGCTTCTGAAGCAGAAATGAGGCAAGCAGTCAAGGAACTGCATCGACTAGGCCCTGAAAATGTTGTCCTAAAAGGTGGGCATCTTTCATCAGGACCTGCACTTGATTTAATTTACGACGGAAATACGATCCGTGAATATCGAGCGGAACGTATTCAGACGAAACATACGCACGGTACTGGCTGTACTTTTGCCGCGGCGATCGCTGCTGAGCTGGCGAAAGGAGCAGCAGTAGAGAAGGCAGTTGGAACAGCCAAGGCGTTTATTAGTGCTGCAATCGAGGAGCGCATCAATATCGGCAGCGGAATTGGGCCGACAAATCATGCTGCATACCGGAAGCGCCAGCGATAGTAGAGGAATCCGGTGAAGCCGACAGCCTATTGCCGCAATCGTGACCTTGCCCCGGTATTCGTCGACACCTGCTCAGCCACTTCCTCAACTAATCGGCGGAAAAAAGCAGGGAGCGCTAATCGTTCGCTGAATCCGGTTATCGGTTGATTTTTTATCCTACTATCAAGTATGCTACTCGCAAGACTTATGTAGGGGGTGCAGTTTTGTCCGTTTTCGAGCTGCTCAAGGAAATTCCTGCTTTTACTGAATGGACGTTGATGAAACAAATCACAAAGGTTGGTCTGACGATCAAAAATACTATATCGAAAATCGGCAAGGAAATAAGCTATTAGTGCGAGTATCGTCGATGGAGCAATTTGAAAAAAAAGAAGCTAGAGTACGAAAATATGAAGAAGTTGTATCATCTAGGTTTGCCAATAGCTGAACCTATCGATATGGGGAGGCTAGGGAATAATAGTTATGTATACTTGCTCTTGTCCTGGCTTGACGGGGAGGACGCTGAGGCTGTACTTCCGAAAATGTCAGAGGAAAAGCAATATTTGCTCGGAGTTAGTGCTGGTCGATATTTGCGACAAATGCATACGGTAACTGCACCAAGTGATATGCCTTGGGCGGAGCTGTATCAGCAAAAAGTAAAGAGAAAAATCGAAGGCTACCGAAATTGTCCGGTAAAGCTATCGAACGACGCTACTATTATTCAGTTTATAAACGAGCAGCTTCATTACTTAAAGGATAGGGTACAAACCTTCCAGCATGGGGATTATCATCTCGGAAATTTGATCGTTACACCAGAGCAAAATTTGGCGATTATCGATTTTAATCGTTCAAGCTATGGCGATCCGTGGGAGGAATTTGACCGGTTTATCTTTACTTGGCGTGTCAGTGTCCCATTTGCGAATGGTCAAATCCACGGGTATTTTAATAACTGTGTACCGGAAGAGTTTTTTCATCTATTAGCGCTATATAGTGCGACGAATATTCTCTCTTCGATTCCTTGGGCGCTTGCTATTGGAGAAGATGAGCTAAAAACGATGCTCATGAATGCTACACAAATCACTGATTGCTTTAGGGAATTCTCTACTCCAATTCCTAAATGGTACAAGGAACCGATGACATTAGCGTAAAGATAAGCCGTTCGTCTAAAAAGTAGGAGGTTCATTTGATTATTTTTTTTAAGAGCCGCAAACGTCTTTTTCAAATGACGGGCCTCCCTTCAAAACGGAGGTCTTCTTAATGGATCACTTTTTTTTGTCTAACGGAAGAGACGAATCGTTCAAGGAATCTGATCGAAATGGAGACGGGGAAATGTTATAGTAAAATAGTAGGCGAGCTCATTCAGTATAGAAAAAAGATCGGAATAAATAAGGAACATTTCGGTTGAAAGTATTCGTTTCCAGCAGCTCTAGCTGTATAATTATAATGGATGAAACAGCCGTTCATAGAAAGAGAGTTGAACATCGTGTTGCAAAAAAAATTGGCCTGTCGTCGTTCTTCCAGTCATCTTAATGGTTCTCATGGTGTTTGGGGGCGTTTATTTTCTGCAGGATCATGAAGCAGTGACAAACGAAGAGATGCAAAATCATGTTGAACTTCTCGTCGATGTGAGGGAGTCAGCGGAAGGGCTTTATGTTTCTGCGGAATGGGATTGGACAGTCGCTCCTGCCGAAGGCCTGTTTGGCGACGATTATTTAGGGGTGTCACTTTTGGATGGTAATGGAGAAGGGCGGACAGATGTCGATTATGAAGACGGAGAGCTTGTGCTTTTTTTATGCCGAACACGAAATTTATACGAATACGGCGTCCGTAATTGACAATGGCGGAATTTTCACATTTCCTAATAAAGTAGAGGAAAATGAGAGCTATGGAAATCGCGGACAAGCGCGGATCTTCATTCGCGGAACTGAGTTAAACGCCGCCGATGTATCGGTTCGTCTCCTTCATACGTGGACCGCTCATAGTCCACTCGTCATATCAGATGCCCTTTTGCGTGAACCAGAGTTTGAAGGAGCGCGTAATGTCCCTCACTGGATCGTCGAAGCAAGAGTCGGTGAATAAGGGCGGAAATGAGTTGATCGCGTGATTCGAGGAATGTCATACCAGAACGGAATTTTCTTTGTTGGCAAGGAGTATGCAGCCTGTGCTTATTATGAAAACGGATGTTTAAAAAACTGGATCAAGCCGATCAACGTGCGTACTTTCTTACTGATGGGCAAGCAAGTACTTCAGTCGTTGCCGTTATTGCATAAGCTTTTCATTTTTGCAGGAGTATGCCTGATTTTTATTCCGAAGCTGAGCGGCATATTTGTTGAGACTTCCTGGGCTGGGCTTCCGTATTATACGCTATTTTACTTATTGTTCGGAACCCATTTCCTTTTTCCGAAGCAGCTTAAACAGTACCACGGAGCAGAGCATAAAATCTTCAGCGATCGCGGTGTCAAATTAAACACTCGTTGGAAGCAGATTCAACAGGCAGCTATAACGAATCGGAACTGCTCAACCAACATCGTCGTTATTTATTTTTCTATCGTCCTGCTAGGCACATTTTTTTCTTGTTTTGATCGGAAGAATAGAAGCAGGGCAAGCATTAATGATAGCTTCCTACGGTTCACTTATGGCTATACCGATTGTTACTTGGCTTATGAGACAACAAGGCTTTGGCTGGCTGAGCCGTCTTGTTCTTGCGACATCCTACTGGCTGCAGCAGCATGTCACGACAGCCGAGCCTGACCGTCAGCATTTACTTGTGGGAATTGCCGCTTATCGCCGGCTCGCGACAATGGAATTCCCCGACCATTTAGCGATCCGATCACGCTTGAAAAAGAAGGAGGAGAAAAGAATGGCAATAGTCGATATAACGATCATACCGATAGGTACGGAAACAACGAGTGTGAGCGATTACATTGCTGACATTCATCGTGTGCTCGCAAGGCATCAAGAGAAAATCAGCTATCAGCTAACGCCGATGAGCACCTTAATAGAGGGAGAGCTTCCTGTATTATTTGAGGTCATTCAGGACATTCACGAGGTTCCTTTCAAGCAAGGCGTTCAACGAGTAGCGACGATATTCGCATCGATGACCGCCGTGATCAAACGGTTCCATGGAAGGAAAGCTGCAAGCGGTAGAATCAAAGCTCTATCAGCCGCAGAGAGAAGAAGCACTCGAACATCAGGAGAAGCCAGTTTCCGATTAAAGGATATTTAACGAGTCCATTGCATAATAGCTTGATGAAAAGTCGTTTCATTCGAGCGCTTATGTTTACCTCAGCCGGGAAAAGCGAAGAAAGTAGGGGCTAGGCTGTACATATAGCGTTAAGCCCGATTTCTCGTTTTTAGGAGAAATCGGGCTTTTTTTTACGCCACCTTCACGCGCATATCCATTCAGCTCCTAGTTCACCGTCTTGAGCATGGTGACATGTGGGATACCAGCATCCAGAAACTGATCTGAAATCGTTTCGTAACCGAGCTTTTGATAAAACTCCTCAGCCTGACATTGCGCATTAAGCTTTGCTTTTGGTTTTCCTGCTGCAGAAATACTCGCCTCAATCGTCTCCATCAATGCTCGTCCTGCGCCAGTTCCTCTTGCTTGTTGAAGGACGCAAACCCGTTCAACTTTTCCAAAGTGATCAAATAAGCGTAATCGTCCGGCTCCGACCGGTTTATCGTTATGGTAGGCAACGAAATGAAGCGCCTCGTCTTCGAATGAATCTATTTCTTCCTCTAGTGGAACTTTCTGCTCTTCCACGAACACCTTTTGGCGAATAAGAAAAGCAGCAGCACGCTCCTTGTCATTGCTTACTTGTATAACCTTCATTGTTTCTTCTTCCTCTCTAGCTTAATATGGTAACAGCGAGCGCAACGCGCGCGGCAAATCCTTTTGCCAGTAAGTCCATGTATGGTTACCGTCAAATTCATCATACGTATACGTAATAGGCTGCTGCTTTAACGCGCGATGCAATTGCCGGTTCGGCGTTAAAAAGTCAAGCACTTGCCCGTCGGTTGTTTTCACTGCTGTTTCCTGCTTGCCTATTACATGGTAAACGGAGAGCGTATCGGCTAAGGTATGCTCATCGACAGCGGCGATAACAGTATCATTTACATATGGCGAATGCATCATGACTTGACCAAAGAGACTAGGTATTCAAGTGCTGCCAGTAGTGAAACCGTCGCCGCAAGGGAATCTCCGGCTAATGTACGGCTAGTTGCGAACGGTTCGATGGAAAACTGCTCGTCTAAAAACGGAACGAGTTCATCGGCGAGAAATCGAAGATAATCGTTTCGTTTCTCCCCATTCGGGTGGTATCGTTTCCTGCGTTCCTCGACACTAGGGTAAGGAACGCCGATAATGATCGTTTCCTCTATTTCAGCTTCTTTCATTAGCTCTTCAGCCTGGCGCAGCAGTCGTCCAAGCTGAAAGTAATCACTGCCGTCCTGACATATAAGCACTCCATAGCTGGATAAAGGAGTATAGCTTGGCGGAGTATAGCATAACAGCTTTTGCTGCTCTCCTAAATAACGACTTTCAATCGTTTGGTCAAATACATGACCTTCGAGACGTCTTGCCATATTAAGGTTCCAGTCCTTCCATTCAAAATTGGTCGTGTAAGTCCGAGTACGGAGCCGTCTTATCAAGTGACTCAACGGTTAATGGCTATGAAAGAGGTGAAGCATTCCTTTTGCTTCCTCGCATTTAATGAGACGCCGGTGAAGGAGTCCTCTCTTGACCGACTAAGCAATGGCGAACGCTACGTGAGCGTCGGACGGCGCACTTGAGCAACACCCGGCGTAAACGTGGGCGGATTAGCCTGCGGATGACGTAAGCTCATGACAGGATCAAAGCCTTCTATAAACCATCAAACGTGTTCACTTGTCGTTTTTCATTTTATCACAGTTGCAAAAAAACAGGGAGAAATCAGACCTGGGTCTAGGCTGGAGTTTACGTTAGACTGTCTTTCTCTTAAATATATTTCTGACATAAAATTACGGAACAAATAACGGCCAGTACAAACAAAGTTGAGGCATACAACGGCTTTTCTAAATGGCTCTTTTTCGGCGGAGACGGGATATGATTAAAAATGATCAGGAAGAACAAGAAAAGCGTATTAACTATAACGATCTCGTTGCTAATGCTGTGACTTTCCAGAATGAAATAAATTTTCGCGAGAATACCTTGTTATGCTGAGTCCTTGTCGATTAGTAGCTTACACGTAAACTAGAAAATTTATGTTAGGCAGTCTCAGAACAATCGATAAATTTAATATCCACAAAGGGTTATGGTAATTGATATCGAATGTGTTTCTAGAGGCGGAATGCACGGTTAATGCAAGATACTGCTCGAACGGAGGAGATCAGTGTGTCTGAAAAGGTAGCAGCAATACGAAAACAATTCATAGATTTCAAAGAAAGGATTTCGTCCAACCCGCTATCAGATGATGTGGTTCTTGAGGAATTATGTCATCAAATTGAACATGAACTGGAGAAATCGCTGAATGCTGATGTTGTCCATATGGCTGACGATATCTACAATTATATGGGAGAGGTAGGGTTGGAGAAACGACTCCAGTTACATCGGAACTATTTGGACTCGGATCTGGCTCCTGAGGAAACCTTCTGGTCTCGTTGGCATTTAGTCGATACCTTGTCAGTTCTACACAGAGATCAAGAAGCAATAGAAGAACAGTCTGAATTTTTCCGGTGGACATCATTACATATGAAGGATGAACATGTATTGAGGGCAGTTGAAGATACAACACAGACTCAATGTTGGGCAAGAGAAGGCCGTATGATGAATGGTTTCAGCTATATCGTGAAGCTTCAAAACGCCTTAAAAGTCCTGAGGTCAGCCGTTATTGGAAATGTCTTTTCCTACGAGCCGGAGCAGCGATATTTGAGCAAAATGGAAAAGTGGATGATGCACTAGATGAATTGGAGAAAATGGAATCTTTGATGAGCGAAGACGTGACATGGGATCAGTATCGTATTTTTTTGGTTGGCTGCGATCACGACACGGATGAGTATTTACCATCAGCAAGGGAATTGGAACGGTTTTGATCGGGTGGTGACTGAAGCCAGTGCGTATGTCGAGAAGGAGTTGCAAAAACGGGAAGTTGCACGGGATGCTGATAGCTACCTCCTGAGCTGGGTCGCCCACGATGTCGGTGCCCGCTTGATGTGGGCACAGAGATATGAACAAGCAACACACTTTTTACAAACCGCGATACATGTACAGGACGCTAATGCCAATACACATTTCTTCTTAGCCATATGCATATGGGCAAACGAGAAAGATCGAAAGCTGGCGCTCCATCACTTAAAAATTGCCCAGGGCTTTGTGAACAATCCGCTAAACCGAGGAAGGTTTTACAACCTTTTTTTGGAAACGCCTGAATTCTTCGACGTAACACATGATCAAGCATTTATTGACGTATTGACTTAAATAGGGGTTCAGCCGAGATACGTGTAAAAATGGGTCAAGGAGTGGGCAATGGTGCTCCCCTTACATATAAGAAATGCGGAAAGCCCAGAAATGCATCAAGAAATGCCAGCGCCTGACTGGGTGCTGGCATTTTCAAGATCCTTCATGCGCCTTTCCTTGCATCTGCTCTGACATAGTTTTCGTTTTTTTGTATAAATGGTAAGCCCCTTAATGTTTTTATTCGCTTTCGGGAAAAACAAGCTTGCAATATACCCAAAAATAAATGAACTAAAGAATGATACCATGCTTACAGCGAATGGTGTCAGGCTTGTTTTTCCTACAAAATATGCCGTGATTGCTGCTAATAACAGACCAACCCATACGCCTGGTGTATTCGCACGTTTGGTGAAAATACCTAGAGCAAGATACCTGCGATTGGCACACCAAACAAACCGGTAATTGCCAGGAATAGATTCCAAGTTTCCGCACGGTTGGTTGATACCAGATACAATGCTGCCCCTACACCAAGTATTCCTGCGATAACAATTACCCATCGTGCAAGCAATACATCATTTTTTTTCCTTGCTCCTTGCCAAAGAAGCGCTGTTTGAAATCTGTGATCACACAAGCAGAAATACTGTTCAAGCTAGATGAGATTGTAGACTGGCAAGCAGCAAAAATAGCTGCGATCATTAGTCCGGCAATTCCCGCTGGTAAGCTGGTCACGATAAAATAAGGGACAATTGCAGATGTGTTGAATCCTTCAGGCAATGATTCTGCATGAGTGTAGAAACTGTATAAAACCGTCCCCATTCCGTAAAAGATCGGGATGGTGATTAGAGCAAGAATACCGTTTGTCCACAATGATTTATTTGTTTCCTTGTTGGAGCTTGTTGTCTGATAACGCTGAACGACATCTTGACTTGCCGTGTACTGGTGCAAGTTATTGAAAATCGAACCGAGAAAAATGATAGGAATCGCTGCTGCGGCAGTACCGAATTTCCAGTTATCTGCGGTGAGGAACTTACCATCATTTGCAGCATCGTGCATCACAGTGGAGAAACCGCCATCGACAAGGTAAATACCAAGAATAACGATAGTAAATGCACCGCCTAAAAGCAGGATTCCCTGGATCACGTCGCTCCAAATGACACCTTCCATGCCACCAAGGAACGTATAGATGATACACAAAAACCAACTGCAGCTGCAATTAACACCGGATTGATATCCGATACCGAAGTGATGGCAAGCGTCGGCAGATATACGACGATGGCAACCCGTCCGATATGGAACAGGATGAAGAGCAAACTGCTGACAGAACGCATGGAAACACCGAAACGCTCTTCTAAATATTCATATGCCGTTGTAATATTCAGTTTTCTGAAGAATGGTATATAGAAATAAATCAACAAAGGAATAATTGCAAAAATCGCCAAGTTTCCTGCTGCATATGACCAGTCAGTCAAAAAAGCCTGCTCTGGCGTCGACATGAAAGTGATTGCACTGAGTGTTGTTGCATAAATACTGAATCCAGCAGCCCATGCAGGTATTTTCCCACTGGCCGTGAAAAATGCATCTGTATTTTTTCCAGAACGCTTTGTGAAATAGACACCAACTAACAGCATCGCCAGCAAGTATATAACCAAAACAACCCAATTCGCCGTACCAAGACCTACCTTATCCAATGTAAGATCCCCCTTATGTTGTATAAAAGTGCTTTCATTTTTTCATGAAGCGCTTTCATACACTTAAAAAAAATTTATCCCTCATTAACTGTCTGTGAGACTCCCTCCTCAAAACGCGGTTACACATAGAATTGCAGTGGGAATCAGCTGCTCGCAAAACAGATTTGCTCTACTTACAATCAGTGAGGAATGAGAGAAACCCTCACTGATTGAAGTTTCACTTTACTTGTACGCGTTTTTCCTTTTGAGGGGCAATTGCAGAAGCTCGCCTTTACGCTTTCTTATAAATTGAAATCCGTGATCAGTTTTTTTTGACTTCTTCTACTTTACTGCTGTCAAAACCGCTCATCGGTTTTTGCATGTACCGGCATCAAAGCCTTTTTGATTCAGGACTTCTTTCAAAGTTTGATACAGGCCAAGATCAAGCACTTTTTCAATCAAATCATTCGTTACGTGCTGGACGTCATATGCCTCGTCTACTTTTCCTTCAAGACACAAGTCCATGATTTGTTTAGCACGCTTACCATTGATGTTATATGTGCTCCCAATAGCACCATCCACGCCAGAAACCATGCCATAAATCAACATTTCATCAAAACCAGAGTAAATTAGTTTATCCGGATATCTCTTACGCAATCTTTCCAGTTTGAAGAAGTTGCCGTCAGTATATTTGACACCGATGACTTTTTCATTCTTGAATAGTTCATCAAATTGCGAAACTTCCATTGATACACCTGTTAAAGCAGGGATAGCGTAAATGATCATGTTATTCGTTGTTTCAGCAATGATAGATTCATAGTAATGCATAATTTCTTCGAAACTGAATTTATAGTAAAAAAGGAGTTACAGCGGATAGGCTGTTATAACCAAGTTCCGTTGCATACGTCCCTAGATCGACTGCTTCGTCCAAATTGATTGATCCCACTTGGGCAATCAATTTGACCTTACCAGCGTTTTCATCACCGACAATTTCGAAAATCTTTTTCTTTTGCTCAGTTGACAGCATGAAATTCTCTCCGGAACTTCCATTTACATATAATCCATCAACCTGCTGGACTTCTATATTTTGTCTAACAATGTCACGTAGTCCTTGCTCTTTAATATTTCCTTTTTCATCAAACGGGACGAGTAATGCTGAAAAAAAGTCCTTTCATAAATTGAATCCTCCTTAGCATTGAAAAAGTGGACTGATAAAGATATAATATTGTCAGACCAATTTTATTTTTTTTAAATTCATCATAAAAGCCGTTTTCAAAAATGTCAACCGCTTTTTTTTATGTGAAAAGCGTCCAATGAATGGATGGGATATAACAAGTTTGGTTAACTAATATAAAGTGGAAGACTTTGAAATTCTGTGATAAAGAATTCGAAGGGCGCTATAATAAGATAAAAAAATTAAAGTTGTTAGTATAGAGGTGAGCCATTTGCCGATTCAAAAAGAATCCTTAGTCGATATTGCCATCAAGAGGATCAAACAGCATATTGCAGAAAGCGATCTGAAACCCAAAGACAGATACCTATCGGAAAAGGAGCTTGTTAGTCAGCTGCAAGTGAGCCGCACTGTTGTTAGGGAAGCTCTCATCACTCTGCAATCTTTTGGGATATTAAAAATCAAGGCCGGAGGGGGGTGTATATTCAAAATCCGAATCTTGAATCTATCAAAGAGATCTTGAGACACCATTATGATACCCATGGCGTGAAAATAAAAGAATTAGTAGAGATCCGGAAAGTCATCGAACTTGGTGCATTGCGGCTGATCATAGAGAAAAATATGGAGGTTGATTTTCAGCAATTACATGACATAAACAATTCATATTACCAAGCGATTATAAAACAGGAAGATACACGCCAAGCAGATCGTTTTTTCCATCAGTTTTTGATCAAAGCGACTGGCAACGAAACATTTTACACGTTCAGCGAAATCATCAATGACTATTTTACACTGACAAAAATGAATATGATTCAAGACGAAGCACAGATGCTTTCGTCTTATGAACAGCATGAGACAATGATCAGGCTCTAAAGGCAAAGGATTTATACAAATCACAGCAGACCATGATCCAGCATCTAGAGCCAATCACCTTGTTCATCAATAAAATGGAGGCAGATAGTCAACATGGAACCGATTCAATCAGATGAAAGAAAATCATTAAAGCAAACCGTCATCCATGAAATAAAACGTTATATCATGGAAGAGCAACTGACGGCCGGCGATAAAATGCCAACAGAGCGGAAACTCACAGAAATGTTTGGTGTTAGCCGATCTGTTGTGCGCGAGGCGCTAAGTTATCTGGAAAATACAGGTGTTATCCGTGTCAGACAAGGGCAAGGTGCTTTTCTAAACGAGTCCAATATCGCCAATCTATTGGATAACTTTTTCTTCCTCTGGCAAATTAATAACGGAAATATCAGGGATATCCTTGGACTGCGTATCATATTCGAATCAGGTGCGATTGATGAAATCACATCAAAAGGTGACAAAGATGCAGTGGCGACACTGAAGAGAATTGTCGATGATCACTCGAAAGCTACCACATTGGAAGCCTTCAAAGAGGGCGATGCCGCATTTCATAAACAGCTTTTGCAAGCGACAAACAATCAGCTCTTCATTCAGCTGACAAATATGATTACCAGTTATTTTTTCCAGGTGCAGCATATCCAGCTGACGGAGGAGGAATACCGCACACTGACAATGGAGCACATGCAAATTGTGGAAGCACTTGAAGAACGGGATGCACCGAAGGCGAAAGCATTGCTTACCAAACATATTAACAAAGCAAAGACGTAGGTGGACATCATGGCAAATTATCTATGTATTGACATTGGCGGAACGTTCATCAAGTATGCCCTACTGGATGACAAACAGCAGCTTGTCAGCAGCCAAAAAACGCCGACGAAAGAAAATATTGACCAATCTATTATCAAACAGGTGACCGCAATCGCCACCGAATACAATGTACGATTTGAACTTGATGGCATTGGAATTAGCACGGCCGGAATCGTCAACCGCGAGCAAGGGGAGGTGGTTTATGCCGGACCGACGATCAAAGCTTATCGAGGAACAAATTTCAAACAAGCACTTGCCCCACTCAATTTGCCTGTACATGTTGAAAACGACGTGAACGCCGCACTGCTCGGGGAGCGTTGGAAAGGTGCCGCTGTAGGGCTTGATAATGTGTTTTGCATTACGCTTGGCACGGGTATCGGTGGCGCGTATTTTCTGGATAAACTGGTTGATGGGGCATTTTTCCAAGCCAATTCCGTCGGTTATCTTGTCTATGGTCCTAATACAAAAACCAATTTTGAAATGCGAGCCTCAACTTCTGCATTGAATCACCTGATCAGGACAACATTCGGTGCAGAGACGACGGCGAAAGATGTGTTCGACCAGGCAAAACAAGGAGATAGTTTATCTGAAGCAGTGGTTATCGAGTGGGCACGTGAAGTTGCAGCTGGCCTTGCACAAATTATTTTGATCGCCGATCCAAGCTGCATCATCATTGGAGGCGGTATATCTGAACAAGGGGATTTTCTGCTAGGACATATCAAAAAACACATCCCATCTTTTTTTGCCTGATGATTTCATGAAAACCGAAATACGCATCGCCCAGTTGTACAACAACGCAGCACTGTATGGCGCCGTGTATCCATTTTTTTGACAAGGGGACTCCCAACAGTGGTAAAATGTGATACCTCAAACAGGGATTGTCTCCCATCAAATTAGGAGTGATATAATGTATTTACCAAATGATTTAATCGTATCTTGCCAAGCATTGGATAATGAACCGCTTCATTCTTCTTTCATTATGAGCAAAATGGCGCTTGCCGCATTTCAGGGAGGCGCTAAAGGAATCCGTTCCAACTCCAAAGAAGACATTATCGCTATCAAAAAGGAAATCAATCTTTCCGTTATCGGCATTGTGAAACGAGATTATGCTGGATCAAATGTGTATATCACAGCAACGACAAAAGAAATTGATGAACTGCTTCAAAGCGGATGTGAAGTGATCGCCATGGATGCGACGAAGAGGAAGCGCCCCGAAAAAACGCTGGCTGATCTCGTTGCATATGTACGGGAGAAGGCGCCAGACGTTGAATTAATGGCTGATATCGCCACTCTGGATGAAGCGGTAGAAGCTGACAAACTAGGTTTTGATTATGTTGGTACCACATTGCATGGCTATACTGCCGATACTAGAGGCAAAAAACTGTATAATGATGACTTCCGCTTCCTAAAAGAAGTTGTCAGATCGGTAAAAGCACCTGTCATTGCGGAAGGGAATATCATCACACCAGAGATGCTTGCACGCGCTTTTGAGATTGGTGTTCATGCAGTTGTTGTTGGGGGAGCGATCACGCGGCCACAACAAATCACAGAACGCTTTGCCAGCAAGGTGAAATAATGACGATGATCCGTACGGTGGTGTGAGAGGTCGGGGGTTAACTATCCCCACCTACTCGATTGGGGATTGAACTATCGTATCCATTAGTTTAATAAGCCACCAATGTTTACCCATTCTTCAGTGGCGTAAACTGATTTTTGCTTGCAAACTATCATGGTAAAACACGATCATTTAGCATCTACAGCAGCAACACATCGATGATTTGATGAAACTTTACTCTCTCCTCGTCAAAAGAGCTTATACTATAGCCCTTCAAAAAAATCCCTCAATTCATCATTGCGATTCGAGTACGCAGCCAAACTCTTGATTAAGTAGTAAATATCATAATAGGGAGCTGATACTCCTGACCCGCTTAAATCAATAAAAGCTGATTATTTCGTTATGGATGAGTACATTTCCCGAACGGTTGTCGCCATGAGTGAAATAATCGATGAGGTGTTACAGCAAATTGTTGATGATCTATGGGAAGTAAGCCGTGATGGAAAAAGGAAAAATCTTTGAAACTAGTAAATTTAGAAGCTCCTTGGCAGTTCAATGCTTGCTCCGTTGCTTGAGAAGGAGATTGATGAGCCCATTCGCCAACAATAGTACATAGCGTCCGTGCATATAGCGGACCTTTAGGACAACTAAATCAGAATTCTTTTAGGAATTATGGTAAAATTAAGAGATTAGGGGGGGAGATAGATGAAGAAACCAGTACCAGATCGTGTTGTCGAGCAAGCCGCACGTGCAAAGCTTAAGGAACGTGGAGTGACCATTGAGGATATTGCTAAAATTGTGTATGACTTGCAAATTCCCTATAATCCTGAGATTAAAGTAAGCGAATGCTATGAAAACGTTGATGCCGTGTTGTGCAAGCGGGAAATGCAGCACGCTATTCTTGTCGGTGTTGAATTAGATGAATTAGCTGAAAAAAAATCAGTTATCGGAGCCTCTTCAATCATTAATAGGAAGCGATGAAGCTTGTTCGGTGTCGATGAAACGATCGCACTCGGCTCCGTTTATGGCTTTGGTAGTATCGCAGTAACGACGTTCGGTTATTTGGATAAACAAAAGGTAGGTATTATTAAAGAGCTTGATAACAGAAAGCCGCAGGTCCATACCTTCCTTGATGATTTAGTAGCAAGCATTGCGGCAAGTGCAGCAGCGAGACTTGCTCACCGAATTCGCGATAAGGAACAAAACCGGCGAATGGAAGAGATTAAAAAAAACGCGAAGACGAGGAGCTTATTGGCTAAGAGCATATTGCCAAGTCGGAGCAAAAGAGAATATGGCACAATCTACATGCGATCCGCTTCGCGGGAAGCTTAACATAAAAAGGCTGTGGCCAAAAACTACAGCTAGATTAAATTTTTTTTGTAAGATTAAGAATAAAATGGGGTGTGAATGATTTCCCATTCAAGTTAAACTCCAAGCGCCCAGCAACGAGCAACCTTCTTAGTTTCTATACGGTAAGTCGACATCAGTTCCTTTCGCCGTCCAATTTCCCAACCGCCTTTTAGATAAAAAAGGATGTAAGTCTTACTGCATAACGGTTTGGGCATGAATCGTTTGCTTTTATATTTTTTTAACTGGAGGTTGGGGAAATAAGCTCGAAAAGCTTGCAGCTCTAAGCTATTTAAGCTACAGTTAAAAGCAGAGACCTTGATTTGACTAGGGTAGAACCAGAACATAGGATGTATTTAAATTCATCCTTAATTGGAACTGTATCAAGCGTCTTACGTAGAACCAGAACATAGGATGTATTTAAATGAAAGTTGCAGATTACTTTAGTGTCTCAATCGACCGTAGAACCAGAACATAGGATGTATTTAAATCCGCGATAGTCCGAATCCATGACGCCTACAGAGTTAGTAGAACCAGAACATAGGATGTATTTAAATTCGAGAAGGAAAGCGAACCGTGGTTTGTTGCGAAGGGTAGAACCAGAACATAGGATGTATTTAAATATTTGTAATAGGGTTCGCGTTCGGAAGCGCTTGGGAGTAGAACCAGAACATAGGATGTATTTAAATCCAATCAATTTGACAAGGTGTGTACTGAATTAGGTTGTAGAACCAGAACATAGGATGTATTTAAATTGCGACAAAAGCATGAGGATGCACCGTTTGTCCAATGTAGAACCAGAACATAGGATGTATTTAAATATTTGGACATACGGTTATTAAAACGGGACATAGCTGGTAGAACCAGAACATAGGATGTATTTAAATAGCTCAGCGACAGTGTTCATTTTCGATCCGGATTTCGTAGAACCAGAACATAGGATGTATTTAAATTGCCACGTCAAGAACGTTTTGATTTTCTTGTAGTAAGTAGAACCAGAACATAGGGTGTACTTAAATATTGCTACGGGTTGACCTTTAGTAAGGTTGCGTAGGTAGAACCATCATAGAACGTATTTAAACAGCCCTTCCATGTTTCTTAGATGAGAGGACTCCAATACTTCCAAACGATGTTCAACGAGGAGAAGGTTCGACTTGCATGTTGCTTCGAAGGGCGAGATGGAGTGCCATAGTGGGCTTGAGTTTGTACGAGCCCGCTGGACAGGCAGATGACACGCGACACTCGAGTCACTTCGCTGGACCATGCTCGCCTTGTCGTTCAGCAGATTTGAGCTTTTACTTCATTTTCTGTACAATAGCACTAATGGATAGAAACGGAAAGGACAGAAGGTAAGAGGATGAAGCAACGGCCGCGCTGGATTTATTATAAACAGCTTTTTCAATCAAAATTTCAAGCGGATTGTTTAAAAGCGAAAATAGAGGATAATTGGCAAAATGGTTATGAGATTGGTCCAGTTGTCGAAATCAAGAAGCTAAAATCGAATAAATACGTCGTCCGCTATACATACGATGAATGATGGCATAGGGGCATAAACTCCGGAAATGACTCCACTTTTAAGTCTAGCAACTTTAACCTTCTTTTAATCGGAATCTGTGACGATTATTCGATGCAATAGGAAAAGTGAACGATGGAAAATCACGGCATAATTAACAGCTAGCTACACTCTTTCAAGAGGAAGCTAGCTGTTATTGTGCTCACGATATTTTCTAAATACAGCTAAGGATTCGCGTAAATAATCGATTTCTTCCGCGGTCATTTGATCCTGATAAAAAATGTCGTCCTGAATGGAAGGATTACCCGTATATGGGTTGTCTGTTCGTCCAAGCAAATAATCCGTTGAGCTTTGAAAATAGTCGGCAAGCTTCGCCAACGTATCCATATCAGGCTTACGCTTGCCGTTTTCATAGCCTGAAATCGTAGAAGGAGCGACATTCAATTTTTCTGCGAGCATTTTCATCGTTAGTCCATGTCTTATTCTAAGCTTTTTTTAAACGTTGTGGAAACATTAAACACGCCTCTTTTCAACCATTTCTCCCAGTTCGAAGCCTTTGAAACCTAAAAGCAGGCACGGTCTCAACTAGAGACCATAGCGTCATTAATGCTTGATGGAATCAGTGGAAGCTTCCTTTTATTTGTCTATTATACTTTGCGAAATGCAAAATTCAGCATAATCACACAAAATTCACAAAATGCATTGACTAATACGCATTACGCGTTGTAAAATCATAACAAAAATATAGGTAATTCTAACGAAGTGTGGTGATTTGCATGAGCTTAGTGAAAGAGGCACGCTTACGAAATGGCTACACCTTAGAGCAAGCAGCAAAGAAGATCGGAATATCAGCGGGATACCTTTCGCAAATCGAGAGTGGACAAAGGCATATTAGTTCAGAAAGAGCTGCAGTCATTGCTAATGCCTACGCAGTCAAGCGAGAAGCCATATTCAAGGCGACCCGGTACGGAATGAAAAAAAGAGTGACTAATTAGTCGTCGGTTTGCTCCTTTGCCTTAGAGCAAGCCAAGAAGATGAAAGGGGAAAGCTCTCACCTTACGAGAAGGCGAGAGCTTCCGAATCGAGTAACAAGCTAAAACGAGCTCATGTTCGTCTCCTCGGTTGAATCATCTCATCCGGCTTGACAAACTGTTCGAATTGTTCAGCGGACAGTAATCCGCTTTTTTTCGGCTGCTTCTTTTAGCGTGATTTTTTTCTGCGTGAGCCGTTTTGGCAATCGTTGCCGCATTTTCATAGCCGATATGGGGATTGAGCGCAGTGACGAGCATTAACGATTCTTCTAAGTACGTCTCCATTACTTCTCGATCGGCTTTAAGCCCGGCGAGGCATTTATCACGGAAATTGTTGAGACCATCTGTTAGTAATCTCATGGACTGTAAGACGTTGTATATGATGACTGGTTTAAATACATTGAGCTGGAAATGTCCTTGACTTGCCGCAAATCCAATGGTCGCGTCGTTTCCGAATACTTGTGAGGCGACCATTGTCAAGGCTTCGCTTTGTGTCGGGTTCACTTTACCAGGCATGATCGAGCTACCCGGCTCGTTTGCGGGAATGGTTATTTCACCGATACCGCAGCGAGGTCCGCTCGCCAGCAGACGGATGTCATTTGTGATTTTAAACAGGTCGGCAGCTAAAGCTTCAGGGCGCCATGGAAATGGACGAGCTCATCGTGGCTCGTCAGCGCCTGGAAATAATTTTTGGCAGCGGCCAGTTTAACTCCTGTTTGCTCGCTAAGCTGCCTAGCTACTTCGTCCCCAAATCCCTCGGGTGAATTAAGTCCAGTCCCGACAGCTGTTCCGCCGATGGCTAGCTCACGTACATAATCAAGGCTTGTGATAATCATGTCTTCGCATTTCTCAATCATTCGCTTCCAGCCACTAATTTCTTGGGCAAACGTAAGTGGAGTGGCATCCTGGAGGTGGGTGCGGCCAATTTTTACGACGTTTTCGTTTTCTGCTTCTTTTTCAGCAAGTGTCGCCTTAAACCTTTTTAATGCTGGCAAGAGCTGATTTTCCGCTTTGATGACAGTCGCGATATGCATTGCCGTTGGAAATGTGTCATTTGAGCTTTGTGAACGGTTAACATCATCATTCGGATGAACACGAACCTCATTTTGGCTTTGCTCAGCGAGCCGTTGATTGGCGAGGTGAGCCAATACTTCATTCATGTTCATATTCGATTGGGTACCGCTCCCCGTTTGCCAGACAACGAGCGGAAAATGCACGGATAAATCCTCAGACAGCACACGATCGGCTGCGTAGGTGATCGCTTCGACTTTTTCTGACTCGAGTCCGGAAAGGGAACCGTTTGCGATGGCCGCCGCTTTTTTTTAAATGGGCAAAAGCGGCGATGACTTCTGAAGGGATTCGTTCCTGCCCGATCCGAAAGTTTTCAAGACTTCGTTGCGTTTGAGCACCCCAGAATCGGTCAGCTTGCACATGAATTTCGCCTAGTGTATCTCGTTCAATCCGCGTTTTCACTTCACACCATTCCTTCCTAAATTTCATTGTGTAAATCACGTCTCATGGTAAGTAGTGCCTTATACTCATTGTCTGCTGGAGCGCTGACAAAAAAAAGCAGGTAATAAATGACTCTGATTTGACAATAAAATAACTAATGAAGAATTTCAACCGAAGGGATTTGTTTTACAGAATATTTAGGATCCACTGCACCTGGCAAAAGACAATGGTGAAAACATTTCTCACAAACTCGTGATTTTCTAGTAATATTGATTGACTTTGACAGTGATAGTCGTTATCATTAGACATGGTAAATGATAATGATTGTCGTTATTGTTTTCGTTTAAAATTGTAAAGTTGGTTAAAGGAAGAGCTTATGAAAATACGTTATTTAGTAATTGCCTTGATCATTTTATCCATTTGGTCATTATTTTTAGGGGTTAAAGATATTTCGTTGCTTGATCTTTTTCGTTTGGATGAGAGTCAAATGCAGGTGCTTCTTGTGAGTCGCTTGCCTCGCTTAGTTAGTATTATTATTGCCGGTGTCAGCATGAGCGTGTGCGGATTGATTATGCAGCAGCTGACTAGAAATAAATTCGTCTCGCCGACCACAGCAGGAACACTCGATTCTGCCAGGCTAGGAATTATGGTTGCGATGATCCTCTTTACTTCTGCCACGATGCTGCAAAAAGTGTTTATTGCCTTTATTTTTGCGTTGGCTGGAACGTTGATCTTTATGAAGATTCTTGAACGAATAAAGTTTAAAAATACAATCTTTATTCCACTCGTAGGGTTAATGTTCGGGAACATTATCGGCTCATTAACAACATTCTTTGCTTATCGGTTTGACTTAATTCAAAACATGTCCGCTTGGCTTCAAGGGAACTTTGCCTTAATTATTAAAGGACAATATGAGCTATTATACATAAGCATTCCATTGTTGATCGTAGCTTATGTCTTTGCCAACCGCTTTACCATCGCGGGAATGGGAGAGGATTTTTCAGTCAATCTTGGCTTGAATTATAAGCAGGTTGTCAATGTTGGATTAGTTATCGTGGCTGCGATTACAGCCGTCGTTGTGTTGACTGTCGGGATGATTCCGTTCCTTGGCTTGATTATCCCCAATATCGTGACGATTTTTCAAGGTGATAATCTGAGAAAAAAACCTTCCGCAAACCGCTTTACTCGGAGCAGTATTTGTACTGTTTTGCGATATTTTCGGACGGTTGATTATATACCCGTATGAAATCCCAATTGGCTTAACGGTAGGAGTCATTGGCAGTGCTGTTTTTCTTTATTTATTGTTGAGGGGAAAGAAACATGGGCTCTAGAAAAAAAATCGCCATACTTGCTGCTTTTGCATTGACACTGATTGTACTTTTTTTTGTTTATTAATTTAACAAGCTGGGAGTATGCCTTACCGAGAAGAGGCGCAAAAATACTGGCGATTGTCATAACGGGAGCTGCGATTGCTTTTTCTACCGTTGTTTTCCAAACGATTACTAATAATCGGATTTTGACACCTAGTATCATCGGCTTGGATTCGCTTTATTTATTAATTCAAACGTTTATGATTTTTATCTTCGGCTCAACGAGTGCCATAGTACTAAATAAAAATCTAAATTTTATTCTATCTGCCGGATTGATGGTTTTGTTTGCCATAATCTTGTATCGACTGCTTTTTAAAAATGGCAGTGGAGGGAATATCTTTTTCCTATTGTTAGTAGGAATCGTTTTTGGAACCTTGTTTCAAAGCCTGTCAACCTTCATGCAGGTGCTTATTGACCCGAATGAGTTTTTGTCGGTTCAAAATCGGATGTTTGCTAGCTTTAATAATGTCAATACCGATTTGCTTTATTTATCAATCATTCTCTTTTTCGTCATTTGTTTATACTTTTACCGGTTCACGAAATACTTGGATGTCATTTCGCTTGGACGTGATCATGCAGTAAACCTTGGCGTTGACTATGATTTTGTTATTAAAAGGCTACTTATTGTCGTTGCTATCCTTATTTCAATTGCCACAGCGTTGGTCGGTCCGATTACGTTTTTGGGATTACTAGTTGCCAATGTTGCCTACGAATTTATGAAAACATATCAACATAAGTACCTTATTCCCGCAGCGATACTCATAAGCATTGTCGCTCTTGCAGGGGGACAGCTGATTGTTGAACGGATTTTCTCGTTTAGTACTCCTTTAAGTGTCATTGTCAATTTTGTTGGCGGAGTATACTTTTTATATTTATTGCTAAAGGAGAGTAAAAAATGGTAAACGTCATCAATGTTTTTAAAAAATACGGAAATAAGAATGTGGTTGATAACGTATCAGTTCAAATTCAAAAAGGAAAAATCACTTCGTTTATCGGTCCGAATGGAGCGGGGAAGAGTACGCTTCTCTCAATGGTGAGCCGCCTAATTGCAGCGGATAGCGGTGAGATTTTAATTGATAATACGAAAATTACTGATACGAAAAGCGGAGAGCTTGCGAAAAAAAGTTTCGATCCTTAAGCAATCGAACCACATTAATATCCGTCTAACTATTAAAGATCTTGTCTCCTTCGGACGTTTTCCATACTCGCAAGGAAACTTATCTGACGATGACTGGCAGCATATCAATGATGCGATTGCCTATCTAGAGCTTGAGGATATTCAGGATAAATACTTGGATCAATTAAGTGGTGGTCAACGTCAGCGTGCTTACATTGCCATGGTTGTCGCTCAGGATACAGAATATATATTGCTGGATGAACCGCTCAACAACTTGATATGAAGCATTCTGTCCAAATTATGAAGATTTTGAAACGAATGGTTAGAGACTTAGGCAAAACGATTGTCGTTGTCCTGCACGATATTAATTTTGCTTCCTTTTACTCGGATTATATTGTCGCATTGAAGGACGGGAAGATTGTTAAGGAAGGTCCGACAAATGAAATTATTAGCAATGGGGCACTAAAAGAAATTTATGATATGGATATAACGATCAACAATGTAAATAATCAACGTGTGTGTGTATATTTTGTTTGACATTTTAAATGATAAGGATTATCATTATCATTGGAATGGTGAGTTACGGAAGGATGGAGCTCAGTAGGGGCTTTGTCCAGCTCGTAATAAGCTATTATAAAACGATGATAGAGGTGTAGAGATTGAAGAATGCGCTTATGAGGCTCACAATGCTGCTAGGCTTTACTATGGTTGCCACTGCTTGCGGAGCTGATACTCCTGCTGAGCAAGACGCAAATGAGAACGAGTCAGAGGAGGTATCAGGTGATGCAGCTGAGGAATTGACTTATTCTCATCAGCTTGGCGAAACAACGGTTGAAAAGCAACCTGAGAAAGTCGTCGTCTTTGATATGGGTGTGCTGGATTCTTTAGATAAGCTCGGTGTAGAAGTGAGTGCTGTACCAAAAGACAGTGTTCCCGATTATCTCGATAAATATCGTGGCGATGACTACGAAAATGCAGGAACTTTATTTGAGCCTGATTTTGAAAAAAAATATACGATCTTGATCCGGACTTAATCATTATTAGCGGAAGAGCTTCTGACGCTTATGAAGAATTAGACGAGATCGCTCCTACTTTATTTATGGGGATTGATAATACTGACTACGTCGGCTCCTTCAAAGAAAATGTGACTAGGTTAGGAGAAATCTTCGACAAGGAAGAGCAGGCGACTCAGGAATTAGCTGCAATCGATGATGCTATCGCTGAGTTGCACGAAAAAGCGACTTCAGAAGCAGCAACAGGACTTATCGTTATGCTAAGCGAAGGGGATTTAAGTGCGTATGGACCTGGATCGCGGTTCGGCTTCCTTCATGATCAATTAGGAATCGAAGCGATTGATCAAGAGCTTGATCCGGAAGCCAGCCATGGTCAAAATGTGTCCTATGAATACGTCGTAGAACAAAACCCGGATTATTTGTTTGTTATTGACAGAGCGGCGGCTATCGGTGACGAGCCGGCTGATAACAATGAATTTGAAAACGAGCTAATCCAAAATACTCAAGCCTATAAGGACGGTAACATTGTATACTTGGACCTGTGTACTGGTACATATCCAGCGGTGGACTGACTTCTGTTGCTGGGATGGTCGATGAGGTCGCAGCCGGGCTTGAATAATACAGAAAAAAGCATGAACCAAGATCGTTTTGGCTTCATGCTTTTTTCTTTGTCCAAGTTGTAACCTTCGCTCTTATGAGGAGGTATAAGGGAGCTTCAATTCCTAAGCTTGCTGAACCCTATTCGCTTGAAGGCCATTATCCCTAGTAAGGAACAAACTCTTCCTCATTCCGCTTCGAACAGCTTCTTATAGGCACCGTACCCTTCCTTCTCTAAACGATCTCTCGGGATGAAGCGCAGCGCGGCAGAATTGATACAATACCGTAGCCCACCTGGTTTAGGTCCATCATTGAACACGTGACCGAGATGGGAATCGGCGTCTTTGCTGCGAACTTCAGTACGGATCGTAAAAAGGCTGCGATCTTCTTTTTCGATCAGCTCCTTTTCCTCAATCGGCTTAGTAAAGCTTGGCCAGCCACAGCCCGCATCATATTTGTCAATTGAGCTAAAAAGCGGCTTGCCGGACACGATATCAACGTAGATGCCTTCTTCATCTAAATCGAAATATTCATTCTGGAAGGGAGGTTCTGTTCCGTTTTCCTGAGTCACTTCATACTGAATCGGGGTTAGTCGTTTTTTTTAAATCGTCTTTATTTGTCATTGCTTATCCTCCCAATGGTGTTTAATAAAAGCGTCCCTGCCAGAGCCTTTTCGATACATGCCGTAGCGTAATGGGTTTTTACGATAATAGTCTTGGTGATAATCCTCAGCAGGATAAAAGGGTTTTGCCGGCAGGATTGGCGTGACGATTGGTTGAGCGAAGCGGCTACTCTCACTAAGTCGTTTTTTTCGAATCGAGCGCTTCCTGCTTTTGTGCCTCCGTATGATAAAAAATTGCCGTTCGGTAGGAGGAGCCGCGGTCAAAAAAAACTGTCCGCCATCGTCAGTCGGATCAATTTGCTTCCAAAAAAAGCTCAAGCAGCTGCCGATAGGAGAATTGTTCGGGATTAAAGGTAATTTGTACGGCTTCAAAATGACCGGTTGTTTCTGTGCACACCTCTTCATACGTCGGGTTTTCCGTATGGCCTCCGGTATAGCCTGAGATTACGGAAATAATCCCTTCCATTTGATCAAATGGCTTAACCATGCACCAAAAGCACCCGCCAGCGAAGGTTGCTAGCTCCAGTTCCTCGTTAGACATTTGTCCTCATCCTTTCCGCTCGTCATAGCTAATTGTCCTCCTATTATAGCATGAGCAAAGAGAAGCCGAGCGATACAAGCTCAACTTTCCGCTTGCAGCATTGAATGCCTGCCTATAGCCGGACGGAATCCAGAAAAATGAAGAATGATAATTATTTACTTGCTTTTAAGTTTAAATATAGGGAAAATGAATTTGCCGATAGCAAAACTTATTCATTATTAAACGATTAAGAGGTGTTGAACTATGAGTCTGAAGCTTTGGAGAAGGTAACCTGTTTCCTGACACGTGTTCACAACGGAAAGAAGCAGCTTCTCTTATTTAAACACCTTATGCTGGAATTCAAATTCCTGCGGGAACAGTTGAGCCTAACGAAAAAAATCGAAATCGCCGCATCTAGGGAAGCTTATGAAGAAACTGGAATTGATTCTTTTAAGCAAGTGCAATTTATTGGCAGGCAGGTGAACCGTTTGTGTGGGAAGCGGTTGGCAATTATTAAACCAGCATCAGTGCACGAAAGACCCGACTCAACATCAGAGATATGGACAAGTATCCGCCGTGGTTTACAGGTGTGTGAAAATCGATATGAAAATAATTATGTCCAAGTGACGTATCAAGAGAAAGACTGGTCTCTAAATCTCGTTACTTTTGAATTGACGGGATGGATTCATACAAGCTGTATTTCTAAATCAATTGCTAGAAGCTACTATCATTTTACGGTAGGAAACATGGGGCAAGATCACTGGTCTCAAAAAGCAGATGGTCATACGTTTAAATGCTTTTGGGCGGACATTGATAACCTACCAGACATTGTGGAACCTCAATTGAAATGGTGGCTCTATGCTTCTGAAACACTTCAGTATCGCTTCTAATTTTAATTAATCCTGTAGAGAGGTATAGGAATTTAAAAAAAAGATCCTTGCCTAAAATATAACGTTGTTATAAAATAAAACAGTGTTATATTTGAGAGGAGGTAGAATTGATTGACTGAAAGGTTTAAACGTGAGCAAGTTCGTTTAAAGGAGGAAGTTTTACAGGCGGCGCTAACTATTGCTAGCTCAGATGGATGGTCAGCTGTCAGTATACGTCAAATCGCAGCTCGTATAGAGTACAGTACGACAAAAGTGTATGAACTATTTAAAAACAAAGAACAAATTGTGCTCGAGTTGCTACAGAGGGGATTTTCCCTATTAGCAGAACAGCTTGAGCAGATTAGGGATTCAAACGTGCCTCCGGAAGAAAAAGCATCTTCATTAGCAATCGCTTATTGTCGATTTGCATGGGAGTATGATGTATATTATCGAATTATGTATGGGATGGATGGGGTGCCTTTTGGAGTTGCTGAAACTTGGCAAGAGGGTATGCGTATTGGTGAAATTTGCGGTGCAATTTTAGCGGAGTATCTTCCAGAAAAAAATAATAAACAGATTGAGCAAGCTGTTTATGCTTGTTGGGGCACATTGCATGGCCTAGCCTCTCTATACATGTCAGGGCGCATGGTTAGAGAGCAAGAGTATGTGGAAAAGTTGGCGGTTCAATCCGTAATGGCGATTGTTAATAAGTAGAGCGGAGGGGTTCGTGTGACAGCAAAGACTGAAGTAGTTATTGGAATTGAGAAGCGTAGTTGGGGAGCAAAATCGTTGACGTATTGGTTAGCATTGTTTTTTTTCCATCGGCTTAATTGCATTAGGGGTCAATGGATTAATTCAACCAGAAGCAGCTTCTCGAGCATTTGGACTCGGCATTGTCGATCCGGCAGACGGTGGATTTGTTATGGTGAAGGCAACACGTGACCTCGTTCTTGGCCTAACTATAGGAATGTTTGTATTGACCAAAATGAAAAAGGCATTAATGCTATTGGCATTAGTTTCATCAATTATCCCTTTTGTAGATGGCGTACTCGTTTTTACACAGGACGGTGGAGTGGTGAAAGACAGTTGGCAGCATTTTATTACCGCTGGTCTCGTTTTAATGACTGCTTTTTTTATTATGGCGTAAACCGAAAAGAGTATCATAAAGATAATACCGAGGGTTAATGGTGTAGGCATGTCGATTAGGAGGTGCTCGCGATTCTTACTAAGTTTTCATGATTGAAGGCATCCATGAAAAATCTGGATGCCCTCCGGAACAGAATTTAATGAGCAGTATAGAAAAAAGCAAAGGAAGGTTCATATTCTCCCTTTGTTAATACAAGTAATAGCGGGCGCTCATTTTCTGAAATGCCTCTGCCTCTGCCAAACACTCTTGCCAAAACGCATCGACTGTACTATTTAGTACGTGATGGCGTACTCGGCTCGTTCTCGACAAATGGTCTAGAAAATGCCTTCCGTTAACGTTCGTCAAAAATTGAACGTCGTTCGGTGCTAGCTCTACAATTTTTTCGAGCAAAACGAGTCCGGCACGAAGGGATTCAAACGTGTACCGATCTGTCACGTGCAGTTGCACCCCTGAACAGCGTATCCCCGCGTGCTTTTGCCGTGTAGGAGTGTACGATGCCGGGCGGGCGATCACTCCAGGTAATTCATGCGAATTAAATGCTTCAGCCAGCCGATGACCGTCGAGGAATGGTGCACCAATCATTTCAAAAGGAAACGCGGTTCCTCGCCCTTCTGAAACATTTAATCCTTCGATGAGACATGTCCCTGGATAGAGCAAGCACATATTAACTCCGGTCGTATTGGGCGAAGGCGGAACCCAAATGCGGTTCGTCTCATCAAAGTACATGTGCCGTTCCCAGCCGTCCATGGCAACGACTTCAATATCGCATGTTAATCCGTATTCATGAGCAAAGAGTAGAGCAAGCTCCCCAATCGTCAGTCCATGTCGGTTAGGAATGGGAAGCGCGCCGATAAACGACGTTACGGCTTCTGGATTCGTATAGTTTCCTTCTACTTGCTTGCCGGCAATCGGATTCGGCCGGTCGAGGACGAGCATCGGAATCCCTTGCTCACCGCACGCTTTCATAACGTGGGCCATCGTATAAATATACGTATAATAACGGGAGCCGACATCCTGTAAATCAAGGAGCATAATATCGATTTCCTCAAGTATTTCGGGTGACGGTTTTTTTTCGACTGGCCGTATAAGCTGTATACGGAAAGCCCCGTTCGTTCATCCGTAAACGTTTCAATAGGTTTTCCTTCATTCTCATCGCTACGTATGCCATGTTCAGGTGCAAACAATGCGCGTAGCTCCAGCTCGTCATCCTCATGAAGCAGATCGATCGTCGATACGAGCTTATGATTGACTCCGGTCATATTGGTAACGAGACCTATTCGTTTCCCTTGTAATCGTTGACGTTCCTTCGAAAGAAGTACTTCAGTACCGATTCTCATCATTTCATCCCCTAGTAGACAATTTGACTTCATGTTCTTCAGGCTCAAAGACTCCCACCAAAGCGAGCTGTACATGATCAGTTCCAGCAGTTGAGAACGAATGCTCTTCTGAATTCCTCTGTTTCAGCTTGCTGAAGCGAGTTCACTGACCTTATAAATAAGTAGGCTCATCAATTTAGTCCCTTCAGAGTCAACTCTGACTGCTTATCGAGTCAGGAAAATGGGGTTATTCGGAGCTCATTGCTCTTCGAATATTTTCAGTCGTCTCATCATGCATTTGCCGTAAAAATGTATTCACATCCGTCTCCAGCGAGGCAAATTCCTGAACTCCACGATACAATGCATCGTAGTCTAAATTGGCATACGGACTAATTTCATCTGCTGGAAGGCCAGGGTTAGGCTCCATTAAAAAGATCGATTCCAAGTTAATGTCTTCCAACCCTTCTATTTCGGAGGCGAGCGTTTGTTGAATCTCTGAATTATCCAGTACTGTCGTGCGTCCTAAATGACGGGATGCCCACTCCTGATAGTCATCAGATAAGAAGTACTCGAGTACTTCATACAAGGCATCTTGATGCTCACTCGTTCGAGATGGGAAAACGAAGTAGGCATCGGGAGGTGTAATGGTATTCGGCTGGTCTTCCCACACAGGCATGGTCACCATATCCCACCGCAAACCCTGCTCTTCGTATAGTTTAGCATTAGGGAAACGATCCCAAGCGATTGTCATCGCTACATTATGATCATTAAAGAAATTCGCTCCCCATTTGTACAAGTAATCACCCGGATCGTCATCAGGTAAAATGCCCGGAATCGACCATAGACGTTCTAAGTAGCTCAAGTATTCACTGTAGATTGGCTCCTCCAAATACAAAACTTCGTGCGTTTGTGGATCGACGTGCGTGACTTGACGTTGATCTAACATCATCTGTGGAGAATTAATGTCAAAGCCTCGATACATAACGCCTTCGCGCTCTCCAGTCACTTTTGCGGCCAGCTCTCTTACTTCTTCCCAAGTCATGTAATCTGTAGGGTATTCAACTCCAAAAAGGTCAAAAATGTCCTTGTTATAATATAAACTGTCTGCTCCTTGATATAGCGGGATCATGTAAATCTGCTCATCCTGCACAATATTCCTGATTCGTTGGACGATATTTGCATTCAATCGGCCCAGTCGTAATTGTTCTTCTCAAACAGCTCATCCAAAGCGTAGTCCAACTCATATCTTTGAAGAATTCTCAATTGAGCGGCACCGGAACCAACCCACATATCCGGTATTTGTCCTTTGGCTACCAGCTCCTCCACTTGCTCCGCATGACCTACATTCGCATCTACCATCTCCAACGTAATGTGTGGGAGGGCTTCTTCCACCGGCTCCTTATAGTGCATGTTAAATGCATCTTCACCCCAACCATAAGCAAACTGAAGCGATACCTGCTCTTGTTTTTCTCCGGCATCTTCTTCAGTATCAAACGAATTACAAGCTACGATAAACCCAAGGAGTACGATTGTCACCCCCAGCATTAACCATTTTCGTTTTAACATTTTATTACCTCCTTAAATATAGTGATATTTAATTTTATGAATAGTTATTTGGAATATTTATAATGATTAAGAAATTAATTACGAATGTTTTGTGTGAACGGTCTATAAAGTCGCTTTAGCAAAGAAAGGAGGGTTCAATATATATTGAGGCGATCCCTTTTTCCGCTTGTGTATACTATTCTGTTGACAAGTTAATATGCTCAAAAGATTTAGGCATGCACCTAACATAGTCGGTTTGAATAGAGTGATGCTATAAATTCTTATCAAGTAGTCGATAAATTTGAATTCTTATCCCACATACGTATTTCCTTATGGTAGGCAATCGTATGTTCCCCACCATGAAAGAACGCCTATATACCAATGAAAACGCATTGTATAAGTAAGGCTGAGGTTGAATTGAGAAACTTCATGCGATTGCTGTGGGAGCAACATATTACATGGACTAGACTAACGATCCTTAGTATCGTTTTTCATCTACCCGATTTGAATGTGGTTGTCGCCCGCCTTCTGCAAAATGCGACTGATATGGGGAATTCACTTCGAATGTTTTATGGCGATCAAGCTGCTGAAGCTTACAGCAAGCTGATAAGAGAGCATTTGGTCATTGCTGCAGATTTGGTCAAAGCAGCAGAAGGCAACCAAAGCCTTGCTGATGAGAAAGAGAGAGCATGGTATTCCAATGCAGATGAAATTGCTGAATTTTTGAGCAGCATTAATCCATATTTATCAAGGGAAGAAGTTAGGAAAATGTTCTACGAGCACTTAGCTTTAACAAAGTCGGAGGCTGTATTTATGATTACGGGGGATTATGAATCAGGTGTTCGTGCATTCGATAAAATCGAGCAACAGGCTTTAGGTATGGCGGATATGATAAGTGGGGCAATCGTCAAACAATTTCCTGAAAGGTTTGTGTAAAGGACTAGCGATAGCAAGGGTTATACAACCAATTTTGGATCTTTCGCTTGAAGTGGCAGGGCATAGGAATCTGTTAAATATCTTCCCAAATTTCTCGTCCATCTGCCTTCAACGTATTCACCCTTGCCTGTGTAAGGGTATTAGGTGTAACGACCCCTTTCTCTAGGACATCAGGGTTGGAGAGCCATCCAGGTGTTTAGATCTACAATTCTGTCAGTAGGTAGCCTATGAAACTGTTGAAATGCTTTGAGTCGATTTTCCATCGTATCATCAAAAATGCCATTAACGATACCTGGGTGATGGTTGTTCAGGAAAACATATGTTTTTTTAGTGACATGATCTTTGCAGCTTTTGTGCAGTAACTGCACATCAAAACGGGATAAACACCTTCAAAAATCATGCTATTATGATAATGAACAGAAAAAGGGTTTTACAGAAGGCCACTCTTTGGAGAAGTAGTGGCTTTTTTTATGTGCTTTAGGATAAGGGGGCGTATATTCACCTTTATGGTTTAGAAATTTCTATCAGCTTGGAGCTGTCCATAGTTAAAACCATTAAAAGGAAATTGAGATTGAAATAAGAGCTTTCTTCTTGTACTCTGAAAGGAGATGTTAGCCATGTAAGGGAGGGGGACAATACTATGAAAAGATTTTTTTTGTTATTATCGCTTCAGTATTCAGTCTTTTCTTAATTGGGTGTACAAACGATTCGGATGTTGATGCTGCGTCACTTAATGATGTTGATCCGTCGTCGGTGGATGAAGAATCAGCAGAAAAAAGGGAAGAGGAGGAATCAGAGAATGCTCAAGCATTCAAATAGGTTATGAATACCAGTGGGAAGATACTGAGCGTGAACTGTTTAGTTTGGAAACACAGCTTGATGAAGAAGATTATCAAAATATTGGATTGTTTTTTTCAAACGTTTGAGCTTCCAGATGAGGGAAGACTAACATCAGAAGAAGCGAAAGAGCTATGGCCCGATCCTCCAACATACGCGGGAGTTGGAGGGGAAATAGAGTTTACGGATGACCTTGTTTTTTATAAGAATTATCTGTTTTTTGATAAGGGAACAAAGATGGCAGCCGATTATTATTTTCAAAACTATGATCCTAATAATTATGAACGTGTAGAACCGTTTGATACACAAGCGATTGGTGTTTTTATGAGGTTGATTCATGATATTCATGACATCGGGTATCCAACAGCCACGGGGGAATTGGTGCAAGAATATGAAGATTTGACTGAAGAGGATTATGAATACTTGAAGAAAGATGAAGAGTATGATGAAAGAGTCCAAAGGAACGAATATAAAGGTCGGGCAGGGTTTGATATGTTTATTGAGGGGCTTCAACAATCACTCAAATCTATCGAACCTTATATAAAAGAATATAGAGAATTGTATATCTGGTCGAAAGAAACACGCCAGTATATGTATATGGCGAATCAGTTTTGCAAATGATGACTTTGATGACGGTTATGAGTATATGAGAGCAGCTACCGAAAATGTGAATCGTATGGCAGAGGTTTTGCCGCAATTATGAAAGAGTAATCATATCTCCTTTTGCGGGTTCATTTCATTAAAATAACGAAAATCTAGCTATGTTTTTATACGAAAAAAGTTTGATAGAGCTTTAATACGTTTATTCGATAAGTCAATTTTATAAATGCCTATTT